>CAZREY010000104.1:0-7986 GCA_964599015.1 uncultured Thiobacillus sp. | reverse complement strand
CGGGTGCTGGAGCAATTGGGCAGCCACGCCCTGAAGCAGCTGGCTCTGGGGGGCGCCGTGGGGCAGCTCCTGGCCGGCGGCGACAAAGGGGCCAGCCTGGACATGGTCTGGCACCAGGCCATCACCGCGGCCGCGCTGAGCCGGGCCCTGGCCGAAACCCTGGGCTACCGCAACCCCGAAGAGGCCTGGCTGGCGGGCCTGCTCACCAGCCTGCCCGCCTTCGTGCGCAACGCCGAGTCTCCCGAGGCCGCGCGGCTGGCCTGCCTGGGCCAGCTGGAACGCATTCCCCTGCGCAGCTTCCTGCCAGACGTGCTGCGCTACCTGGACGAACCCGCGGAGCGGCTGCGTGACGCGGCCCCTCTTGTTAGGTGCGCGCTGGCGGCCCACAGGCTGTTGCCGGGGCTCAGCCGGGACCCCATTTCCGCCCCGGCCGATGGGGTATTCTTGTCTCAACCCATTCCTACGGAAACACTCAGGGAAATGCTGCAAAACGCCAAGAAAAACACGGAAGAACTCACCCGGACGATCCACACCATCCCCCCTGACGAAGTAGCCACGGAAATCATGCGTTTCGGACGACTCGAAGTGACCGCCGGCACCCACGGCGACACCCCGGAGGCGGCCATCGCCGCCCTGGCCAGCAGTCTGGCGGCGGAGGAGGGGCTGTACGACCCCATCTACCTGAAGGTGGACAAGCGCACCAGCAGCCTGGTGTCCCAGGCCCTGGGGGACAGCATTCCCCCCGCCATCAGCCTGCGCATGGAAGGCAGCAACACCGCCGCGGTACGCGCCCTGTTCACCCGCAGTTGCGTGGTGGCCTACAGCGACGCCAGCGACGCGGCCCTGCTGGACCAGCAGCTCATGCGCCAGGCCAACGCGGACGGCCTGGCGGCCCTGCCCGTGGGGGAAGGCGGCAGCCGCGGCGTGCTGCTGGTGTGCGGCGACCGGGATGCCCTGGAAAAACTGGCCGCCGACCCCAGGCACTACACCCGCCTGGGGGAACTGGCCGGACAGGCCCCGGCCCCCCAGATCGTCCTGGAGCCCGTCGGCGGCGAGGGAGATGCCCTCACCGGCCGGGTGCGGCGCGCCGCCCACGAGGTGAACAACCCCCTGGGCATCATCAAGAACTACCTGGCCATCCTCAAGGTCAAGCTGGGGGACGACGCCCCCATCTCGGACGAGCTGCGCATCATCCACGAGGAGCTGGACCGCATCGTGCGCATCGTGCGCGGCATGCTGCATGAAGACGTGGAACTGGGCGACCTGCGGGAAGACACGGACATCAACGTCCTCATCGAGGACATGGTCAAGGTCACCGCCCCCACCTGGCATGCCAAGGGGGTGCGGATGGACACCCTGCTGGCCTCCGGCCTGCCCCGCCTCTCCCATGACCGGGACAAGCTCAAGCAGATCATCCTCAACCTGCTGCTCAACGCCCTGGAAGCCACGCCGGACGGAGGCGCGGTGCGCCTGGAGACCGCGGCCGTCGCCAACCAGCGCAAGGAGCGTTTCCTGGAAATCCTGGTGGCGGATTCCGGCCCGGGCATCCCGCCGGAGCGCATGGATGCGCTCTTCGAGCCGGTGGAGACGGACAAGGGGGAAGGCCACGCCGGACTGGGCCTGTCCATCGTCAAGAACCTGACCGAATCACTGAACGGATTCATCACCTACAAGAGCAACACTGCCGGCACAACGTTCCAGATATCATTGCCTTTGAGTGATCTTCATCACACATCTCACTTGGCCTGAAATCCGCGCGCAACCAACCTGAGAACACGATGCAAGACTTGTCAGCCACGCAGAAGCACCATCCGCTCGTGAGCATGCTCATCGTGGAAGACGAGCCGCGCTATCTGGACAGCACCCGCCTGCTGCTTTCCCAGGTGGTGGACAGCATCGATACCGCACTCAACGGCGCCCAGGCCTTCGCCAAGCTGGACAAGCGCGAATACGACCTGGCCCTGCTGGACCTGCACCTGCCCGACACCAACGGCCACGAGATCATGGCCTGGCTGCGCGCCCACCAGCCCCACTGCCGGGTCATCATCGCCAGCGGCGACGACCAGATCGAGTCCGCCATCAAATCCCTGCGCATGGGGGCCTACGACTACCTGCGCAAGCCCTACGAGCCGGAAGAGCTCGTCCAGACCATGCGCAACGTCGTCGGCCGCATCCGGCTGGAACGGGACAACCACCGCCTGCAGACCCAGATCGAGCATTCCGAGGAATGGTATCGCCTGCTGGTGAACATCTCTCCCGACATCATCTACACCCTGGACGCGGAGGGCACGTTCACCTTCCTGAACGACAGCGTGCAGCGGGCCCTGGGCTACCGTCCGGAGGAGCTCATCGGCCAGGACTACCTGGTGCTGGTGCCCCCCGGCGAGGTCGACAACGTGCGCGGCCGCCTCAACGAACGCCGCACCGGCGACCGGGCCACGCGCAACCACGAGCTGCGCCTGCTGCGCAAGGACGACCTGCTCACCGAACTGGCCCCCTCCCCCGGCGAAAACCAGGTCATCGTGGAACTGTCCGCCATGGGCATGTACCGGAGCCTGCCGGACGGCAGCCAGGAATTCATGGGCACCTACGGCGTGGCCCGGGACGTGAGCGAACGCAAGCAGGCGGAAGCCACCATCACCTACCAGGCCTACCACGACCAGCTCACCAGCCTGCCCAACCGCACCCTGTTCCACGACCGCCTGGGCCAGGCCATGGTCCAGGCCAAACGCCACGGCCAGAGCATGGCGGTGATGTTCCTGGACCTGGACCGCTTCAAGGTGGTGAACGACACCCTGGGCCACCAGATCGGCGACGCCCTGCTCCAGGCGGTGGCCCAGCGCCTCAAGGCCTGCCTGCGGGAGGGCGACACTCTGTCCCGCATCGGCGGCGACGAATTCATGCTGCTGCTGCCCCAGATCCGCAGCCGCGACAGCGTCATCTTCATCGCCGAAAAAATCCTGGCGGCCCTCAAGACGCCCTTCAACATCGAAGGCAACGAGATCTTCATCGGCGTGAGCATCGGCATCGCCCTCTACCCGGAGGACGGCGACAACCGGGAAACCCTCATCAAGCACGCCGACATCGCCATGTACCACGCCAAGGACCATGGCCGGAACAACTTCAAGTTCTTCACCCACGAGCTGAACAAGGCCCTGTCCGGCCGGCTGTCGGTGGAAAACGACATGCGCCACGCCCTCCAGGATGGCCAGTTCCAGGTCTACTACCAGCCCCAGGTGGACATGGAGAGCCAGCGCATCCGCGGCATGGAGGCCCTCATCCGCTGGAACCACCCCCGGCGGGGCCTGGTGCTGCCGGACGACTTCATCTCCGTGGCCGAGGATTGCGGCCTCATCAACCCCATCAGCGACTGGGTGCTGAACTCCGTCTGCCGCCAGTCCAACCTGTGGTCCGCCGCCGGCCTGCCCACCCCCACCCTGGCGGTGAACATCTCCGCCCGCCAGATCGAGCACCCCCGCTTCGTGGACCGCTTCATGGAAACCCTGCTGGGGGGCTGCGCCCGGGGCGAGGGCATCGAGGTGGAGATCACCGAAAGCGCCCTCATGCGGGACGTGGAGGGCGCCATCAGCAAACTGCGCAGGCTGGCGGACCAGGGCGTGGACATCTCCATCGACGACTTCGGCACCGGCTATTCCTCCCTGTCCTACCTGAAGAAGCTGCCGGTCCACACCCTGAAGATCGACCGCAGCTTCATCCACGACCTGAACAGCCACCAGAGCGGCGCCACCATCGTGGCCGGCATCACCGCCATGGCCAAGGGCCTGAAGCTGAGCGTGGTGGCGGAGGGCGTGGAAACCCAGGAGCAGCTCTCCTACCTGCGGGACCTGGGGTGCGACGCCTACCAGGGCTTCCTCTACAGCCGCCCCGTGACCGCCGAGAAGGCCACCGCGCTGCTGGCCGGCCAGAAGATCGCCTGATCCTCCTTAGGGTGTGGTCCCGCTTTGGGTTAACCTCCCGGCCTTTGCGTTGCCCTATACCGTACGACCATGGCCCATGACCGCATCCGTTCCGACACCATGGGGCCCCGCATCACCCTGAGCCAGTGGCGGGCGGCCCTGGCCCTGTTCCCCTACGTGTGGCAGTACAAGGGCCGGGTGCTGGCGGCCTTCGCCCTGCTCATCGGCGCCAAGCTGGCCAACGTGGCCGTGCCCCTGGTGCTGAAGGACATCGTCGACGGCCTGCAGCATCCGGACACGGCGCTGATCCTGCCCATCTTCCTGGTACTGCTCTACGGCCTGCTGCGCTTCGGCAACACCGCCTTCACCGAGATCCGGGACGGCCTCTTCGCCCGGGTGCTGCAGCGGGCCATGCGGGGCGTGATCCACGATGTGTTCCAGAAGCTCCATGCCCAGTCCCTGCGCTTCCACCTGGAACGGCGCACCGGCGGCGTGGCGGCGGAGATCGACCGGGGCGGCCGCTCCATCCGCTTCCTCATCAACTTCTCCCTGTTCAACATCGCCCCCACCCTGCTGGAGATCCTCATGGTGGCCGGGGTGCTGTTCGTGAAGTACGACCCCTGGTTCGGCGGCATCACCCTCATGACCCTGTGCGTGTACATCTTCTTCACCGTGACGGTGACCAACTGGCGCCTGAAATACCGCCGCGCCATGAACGAGACCGACGCCCTGGCCCAGGCCCGGGCCGTGGACAGCCTGCTCAACTACGAGACGGTGAAGTACTTCAACAACGAAGCCTACGAAGCCGATCGCCTGAAGGGCGACCTGCGGGCGGCGGAAGAGGCCGCGGTGCGCTCGGAAATCTCCCTGGCCTGGCTCAACGGCGGCCAGGCCTTCATCATCGCCTGCGGCGTCACCGCCATGATGGCCCTGGCGGCCCAGGGCGTGGCCAGCAGGACCATGACCATCGGCGACCTGGTGCTGGTGAACGCCTACCTGCTCCAGCTCTTCATCCCCCTGAATTTCCTGGGCACCGTGTACCGGGAGATCCGCAACGCCCTCACGGACATGGAGAAGCTGTTCGGCATCCTGCACCGCACGCCGGAGATCGTGGACATCCCCGATGCCCGGCCGCTGCGGGTCACACGTGGGGAAGTGCGCTTCGAGGCGGTGCGGTTCGCCTACGATCCGCGCCGGCCCATCCTGCACGGCATCGACTTCACCATCCCCGCCGGCAGGAAGGTAGCGGTGGTGGGCTCCAGCGGCGCGGGCAAATCCACCCTCTCCCGCCTGCTGTTCCGCTTCTACGACGTGACGGGGGGCCGCATCCTCATCGACGGCCAGGACATCCGCCAGGTCACCCAGGCCAGCCTGCGGGCGGCCATCGGCATGGTTCCCCAGGACACGGTGATGTTCAACGACACCCTGTACCACAACCTGGCCTACGGCCGCCCGGACGCCCGCCGGGAGGAGGTGCTGGAGGCGGCCCGGGCCGCCCACCTGGACGCCTTCATCGCCGCCCTGCCGGATGGCTACGACACGGTGGTGGGGGAACGGGGCCTGAAGCTCTCCGGCGGCGAGAAGCAACGGGTAGCCATTGCCCGGGCCATCCTCAAGCACCCGCCCATCCTGGTGTTCGACGAGGCCACCTCCTCCCTGGACACTGCCACGGAAAAGGCCATCCAGCACGAACTGGCGCGCATCTCGGAGAACCGCACCACCCTGGTCATCGCCCACCGCCTGTCCACGGTGGTGGACGCGGACGAGATCCTGGTGCTGGAGTCCGGCCGCATCGTCGAGCGGGGCAGCCATGATGCCCTGCTGGCCCGCGATGGCCGCTACGCCGAGATGTGGCGGTTGCAGCTGCGGCAAGCCCACGAATCCAACTAGCACCTTCTAATCCTCACCCCCTTGAAAAAAGTGGGCGGCACCCTTGAACTTTTCTTAATTTGTCCTAGACAAAAAATGGACGGTATTTCCGTCGCCCGGAGCAAAAACCTGCTCAACTCCCAGAGGAGAAACAGCATGGACACCATCCGTATCGAATACCAGGGCACCGATCTGAACTACGCCAAGGCCCTCCAGGTGGCCAAGGGCGCCGCCATGGAGCAGCGCATCCAGGAACCCGCCGTCCTGGCCTGGCACCAGCGCAGCAGCCATGCCATGTCCCCCAGCTACGAGGGCGCGGACCCGAACAGCTGGTGGGAAAAATACGGCGTGGGCAACGGCGGCCGGCTGGAAATCTCCGTGGCCGATGAATTCGATTTCGTCGTCATGGAAACCCGGGGCTTCGAGACCGTGGACCAGTTGCCGATCCGCAATCTGGTGGCCCAGGACGGCCAGGAATACATATGCCTGACGCCCATGCTCGGCGACGCCAATTCGCCCAACGCGCACGCCTGCATTCCCCTCGACGAGTGGGCGGCGGACCAGTACTGACGACCAGCCGGGACTACCCCCTGTCGATGCCCTGCCAACCTGGACCGGCGCGCCCTCAGGGCGCTTCACCCCCTGGCATGAAACGGTTGGTGCACCGCCTAGAGGCCTTGCGGGGCAACCAGGGGCTGGCCGCCGTATCGCACGACAATCCCGGCTGACGCCTAAACCGCTCTATACCCTACGCCACCCCATACCGGGAACCTCTCATGCCCACCCTGTTCACGCCCCTCAAGCTGGGCGCCATCGAACTGCCCAACCGCATTCTCATGGCCCCCCTCACCCGCTGCCGCGCCGAGGCCGGCCACGTGCCCGGGCCCATCATGGCCCAGCACTACGCCCAACGGGCCGGCGCCGGCCTCATCATCGCCGAGGCCACCATGGCCATGGCGGGCCACTCGGCGTTCTGGTCCGAACCGGGCATCCACTCGCCCCACCAGGGGGCCGGCTGGAAACGCGTCACCGACGCCGTGCACGCCGCCGGGGGCCGCATCTTCCTGCAGATCTGGCACGGCGGCCGGGCCTGCCATCCCCTCATGAACGCCGGCGCCCAGCCGGTGGCCCCCAGCGACCTGGCCATCCAGGGCGACGGCATCTACACGCCGGACGGCGCCAAGGTGCCCCACGTGCGGCCCCGGGCCCTGGCCGACGAGGAACTGCCGGACATCGTCGCCGGGTTCCGGGCCGCCGCGGCCAACGCCCGGGCGGCCGGCTTCGACGGTGTGGAGGTGCATGGCGCCAACGGCTACCTGCTGGACGAATTCCTGCGGGACGGGAGCAACCGGCGCGGAGGGCCCTACGGCGGCCCACTGCCCCACCGCGCCCGCCTGCTGTTCGAGGTGCTGGAAGCCGTGAGCCGGGAGTGGGGCAGCGAGCGGGTGGGCCTGCGCATCTCTCCCCTCAACAGCTACAACGACATGCGCGACAGCGACCCCGTGGGCCTCACCGCCTGGCTGGCCACGGAGCTCAATGCCTTCAACCTCGCCTACCTGCACGTGATGCGGGCGGATTTCCTCGGCCAGCAGCAGGGCGACGTGATGACGCCGGCCCGCGCGAATTTCCGCGGCCCCCTGGTCGGCAACATGGGCTACACCCCGGAAGAGGCTGAAGCCGCCGTTGCTGCCGGCAGCCTGGACGCCGTGGCCTTCGGCACCGCCTTCCTGGCCAACCCGGACCTGCCGGAGCGCATCCGCCTGGGCGCCCCCCTCAACCAGCCGGACCCGGCCACCTTCTACACCCCCGGCCCCAGGGGCTACACGGACTACCCCAGCCTGGGGCAAACCCTCACGGTCAGCGCCGGAGCCTAGCCCATGCCATCGCCGGACCTTTCACACGCGCCCCGCCGGAACGCCCACGCATTGACGCGAGAAACACCACCATGACCGAAACCCAAGGCAAGACCGACACCGTGCACGGCTTCTCGGTGCCCACCCTGAAGGGCGGCGACCTCCACCTGGCCGACTATCGCGGCCAGGTGATGCTGCTGGTCAACACCGCCAGCCAGTGCGGCTTCACGCCCCAGTACGCCGGGTTGGAAACCCTGTGGCAAACCTACCGGGAGCGTGGCTTCGTGGTCATCGGTTTTCCCTGCAACCAGTTCGGCGGCCAGGAGCCCGGTGACGGGGCGGAGATC
>CAZREY010000103.1:0-8061 GCA_964599015.1 uncultured Thiobacillus sp. | reverse complement strand
GACCTGCGCGAGGCCGGGCACGACAGCGGCCCGGCCGACTTCCGCATCGTCTACCTCACCCCGGACTATGGCCAGACCGTGATCGGCCGGGAGAAGCGGGACTACGTCTGGATCATGGCCCGCACGCCCGCCATTCCCGAGGCCGACTACCAGAGGATTCTCGCCTTCCTGGCCGGGCAGGGTTACGACACGGCCCGCATAGAGAAGGTGCCCCAGCGCTGGGGGGCGTGGAGATGAGGATCGCCATCGTCGGCAGCGGCGTCGCCGGCCTCACCGCCGCCCATCACCTGCATCCGCAGCACGACATCACCGTGTTCGAGGCCGGCGGCCACGTGGGCGGCCACGTGCACACCCACGACGTGGAACTGTCGGGCCGCCACTACCCGGTGGATACAGGCTTCATCGTCTTCAACCACCGCACCTATCCCCATTTCATCCAGCTCCTGGCGGACCTGGGGGTGGAAAGCCAGGCCAGCGACATGAGCTTCAGCGTGAGCTGCGGCGCCAGCGGCCTGGAATACAACGGCACCGGCCTCAATGCCCTGTTCGCCCAGCGCCGCAACCTGCTGCGCCCCCGTTTCTGGGGCATGCTGGGGGACGTGCTGCGCTTCAACCGGGAGGCCCCTTTGCTGCTCAGGGCCGAGGGCCCCGAAATGGGGTTGGGAGAGTTCCTGGAGCGGGGCGGCTACGGGGCCATGTTCAGGGACTACTACATCCTGCCCATGGGGGCGGCCATCTGGTCCACGGACCCGGCCCGCATGCTGGCTTTTCCAGCCCGATTCTTCGTGGGCTTCTTCATGAACCATGGCCTGCTGTCCGTCACCGACCGGCCCACCTGGCGGGTGATCCGGGGCGGCTCCCGGGCCTACGTGGAGCGTCTCACCGCCCCCTTCCGGGAGCGGGTGCGGGTGCGCATGCCGGTGCGGGCCCTGAGCCGCTTTCCGGACCACGTGGCGGTGCATACGGACCAGGGCACGGCGCGCTTCGACGCCGTGTTCCTGGCCTGCCACAGCGACCAGGCCCTGGCCCTGCTGGCCGACCCCACCCCGGCCGAGCGGGCGGTGCTGACCGCCATCCCCTACCAGGCCAACGAGGCGGTGCTGCACACCGACACCCGGCTGCTGCCCCGTCGGCGCCTGGCCTGGGCGGCCTGGAACTACCTCATGCCGGAAGGCCCGGGGGGGCGTGTGAGCCTCACCTACGACATGAACATCCTCCAGGGCCTGGACGCGCCGGAGACCCTGTGCGTCACCCTCAACGCCACGGAGCGCATCGATCCGGACAAGGTCATCGCCACCATGACCTATCACCACCCCCTGTTCACCCCCGCCGGGGCGGCCGCCCAGCTGCGCCACCGGGAGATCGACGGCACCCGCCGCACCTATTACTGCGGTGCCTGGTGGCGCAACGGCTTCCACGAGGACGGGGTGGTGAGCGCCCTGGACGCCCTGCGCCATTTCGAGGAGGACCGCCTGCACCTGCACCTCAGCGTGCGCCAGGCGGCGTGAGCAGGACCATGCCAGAAGCCGCAGCCGTCCCCGAACCGCTCCACAGCGCCCTCTACGAAGGCTGGGTGCGCCACCGCCGCCACGCCCTGGCGGGCCTGTCGCCCCGGCCCCATGCCTTCGCCTACCGCCTCAGCCTGCTCTGGCTGGACCTGGCGGAACTGGACCGGGTGTTCGCGGGCCGCTGGCTGTGGTCCGTGGACCGGCCCAACCTGGCCTCCTTCCGCCGGGCCGACCACCTGGGTGACCCGGCCGTGCCCCTGGACGAGGCGGTGCGCCGGGAGGTGGCCCGCCGCACCGGCCAGCGCCCCGAAGGCCCCATCCGCCTGCTCACCCATCCCAGGTACTTGGGCTACGGCTTCAACCCGGTCAGCTTCTTCTACTGCTACGCCCCTGACGGCGAGGCCCTGGAGGCCATCGTCGCCGAGGTGACCAACACCCCCTGGAAGGAGCGCCACGTCTACGTGCTGCCCATGTCATCCGGCGGGGGCACGCCGGACAAGCCCCGCTTCCACACCCCCAAGGCCTTCCACGTCTCCCCCTTCCTGCCCATGGACCTGGAATACGCCTGGCGCCTGACCCGGCCGGGAGAGACCCTGGTGGCCCACCTGGAGGACCTGGACCGGGGCCGGCGGGTGTTCGACGCCACCCTGAGCCTGCGCCGACGCCCCCTCACCGGCACCAACCTGGCCCGGGCCCTGGCGCGTTTTCCCTTCATGACCGGCCAGGTGGTGCTGGGCATCTACTGGCAGGCCCTGCGGCTGTGGCTCAAGGGCACGCCCGTGTTCGACCACCCGGCCTCCGATTCTTCCGGCAGCGAGCGCTCCGCATGAACGACGAAACCCTCACCTCCAGCCTCCTCGATGCCGACAGCCTGGCCGTCAGGGCCCCGGGAAAGTCCGGGGCCCTGACGGCCCTGGCCCGCGGAGCCGTGCTGTCCCGGCTGGCCGGGCTCGATGCGGGCGGCCTGGTACTCCATGAGTCCGGCAAATCCTGGCGCTTCGGCGACGGGGGCGATGAGGTGCGGGTGGAGGTGCTGCATCCCGCCTTCTGGGGGGACGTGGCCTTCGGCGGCAGCGTGGGGGCGGGGGAAGCCTACATGGACGGGGCCTGGCGCTGCGACGACCTGGTAGGGCTCATGCGGCTGCTGCTGCGCAACCGGGCGGTGCTGGACGGCATGGAAGGCGGGCTGGCCCGGCTGTCCGCCCCCCTGCGGGGGCTGCTGCACCGGCTCAACCGCAACACCCGCGCCGGCAGCCGGCGCAACATCGCCGCCCATTACGACCTGGGCAACGATTTCTACCGCCTGTGGCTGGACGAGACCCTGATGTATTCCTGCGCTGTGTTCGAGCGTCCGGACATGGGCCTGGCCCGGGCCTCAGCCGCCAAGCTGGAACGCATCTGCCGCAAGCTGGAGCTGGGGCCGGCGGACCACGTGCTGGAGATCGGCACCGGCTGGGGCGGCTTCGCCCTCCACGCCGCCCGCCATCACGGCTGCCGCGTCACCACCGCCACCATTTCCCGGCGCCAGTACGAACTGGCCCATCGGCGGGTATGGGAGGCGGGGCTGGAACGCCGGGTGGAGGTAGTGCTCGCCGACTACCGGGACCTGGGAGGCCAATACGACAAGCTGGTGTCCATCGAGATGGTGGAGGCGGTGGGGGCGGATCATCTGGAGGCCTATTTCCGCCAGTGTGGACGCCTCCTCAAGCCCCAGGGCGCCATGCTGCTCCAGGCCATCACCATCGCCGACCAGCGCTACGAGGCGGCGCTGAAGGAGGTGGACTTCATCCAGAAGCACATCTTCCCGGGGGGCTTCCTGCCCAGCGTCACCGCCCTGGCGACGGCCATGACGGCGGCCTCGGACCTGCGCACGGTGCACCTGGAAGACATCGGTCCCCACTACGCCGAGACCCTGGCCCGCTGGCGCGCCAACTTCCTGGCCCGGCTGGACGCCGTGCGCGGCCTGGGCTTCGACGAGCGCTTCATCCGCATGTGGGAGTTCTACCTGGCCTATTGCGAGGGCGGCTTCCGCGAGCGGGACATCGGCACCGTGCAGATGCTGCTGGCCAAGCCCGGCTGGCGAGGCGGCTCGCCGGTGCCTCCTAACCCCCACCCCTGAAAGGAATCGCCATGATGACCGTGACCAAGGACCCCATCACCCTCAACGACGTCACCGACCTGGCCCACGCCCCCTTCGTCATCGAAGGCCAGGGCAGCGGCCAGATGAAGATCTACTTCGAGTCCGAGGCCAACAAGGCGGAATATCTGGGCACCGAGATGCATGGCGGGGTGAACTCCGCCGGCCTCAAGGCCATCTTCGACGACATGGCCGACAACCCCATCACCGGCAGCATCAATTGAGGCGGGTTGCCATGGCCAACAGGCACTTGCTCATCGTCGCCCACGGCAGCCGCCGGGCCGCGTCCAACGACGAAGTCCGTCACCTGGCGGAACGGGTGCGCGAACTGCGTTCACCGGGTATCGACCACGTGGAAGCCGCCTTCCTTGAACTGGCCGAACCGACCATTCCGGATGGGCTGGAGCGTTGCGTGGCGCTGGGGGCGCGGGAAATCATCGTGTTTCCCTACTTCCTGGCGGCGGGCACCCACGTGGCCGAGGACATCCCCGAGGCCGTGGGGGACTTCAGTGAACGGTATCCCCAGGTGCGTATCCGCCTGGCACGCCACCTGGGCGCCGTGGCCGGCATGCCCCGCGCCATCCTGGACGCGGCCGGGGAGGAGGAACATGGCTGACCGGTCCGGGCTGGGGCCGTCGGGTCCTGCCGCGCCCGGGCGTCAGGCAGCTGACCTGCCGCTTCAGGCGGCAACGCGCAACTGGTCCGGATCCAGCAGCAGATAACGCGCGAAACGTCCCGCTTTTCTGTCGCCGTCATCGCTGACGATGACGATCCGCCGCCGGCCGTCCAGCAGCGCGGCGGTGACCCCCTCGGCGTGCTCCAGGCCTTGCAGGCCGGCGACGGTTACGCGGCGGACGGGCCCTTGCGGCCGGCCGTTCCAGAACCAGAGCTGGAATTGGACCTGCTCCCGGGCCGTGGGGCCGCCGATGACGAGGAATCCTTCGAGCTCGGGCACATAGGCCATGCCGCGAATGCCGTGGCCGTGAAGGTCCAGCGTGATCAAACTGGGTGAAATCCGTGCCGGTTCATGGGCTTCGGCCCATGCCGCCGGGTTTTCGATGCTCGCGATGATGGCCCGGTTGTCCAGCAAGGGGCCGCGCAAGCCGAGCAACAGCCGCTGCCGGTCCTGGCTGAACTCCAGGGCCTCGATGTTGAGTCCGCCCCGGGCCTTCACGTCGAGGATGTCCGCTGCCGCCGCAAGCACCGGATGGGCGGCCCCCAACGCGGGTTTCAAGTCCGTGACGACCCGGGGATCGACGATATGGTCCCCCTCGATCCTGAAGCGGACCAGCTTGTCGCGGGATTTCTTCTCGTCGCCTTCACCATCCCGGGAATGGGAGGTGATGGCCCAGAGATGGCCGGTCCCGTCGGCGGCCAGGCCTTCCAGGTCATCCAGCTTCCGGAAGCCTGGCCATGCCTCCGGTGATCCGGCATTCAGCGGCGAACCGCTGACAGCGCCATCAGGGTGGATCGTGACGAGGCTGAAGGGGTGCGCTTTTTCGTCCTCCACCACCAGGAACCGCCCATCCGGCAACTGCTGGATGGCGGAGGGTTCATGGATGCCGGTCAGGGGCCGGAAGGCGGGAGGGATGCCCGGTGTCATGGGGCTATTGTCTCCCGCCGCGACGGCGTTGGAAAACGTGCCGTCACGCCCGCTGTAACAACTCGTAATACACGCTTACCCGCCGGCAACCCCTCTGGAACAGCGCCTGCGTAGGCTGGAACCGTAGTCAACCGATGGAGTGAATCATGAAATCCAGATACGCAACCCCCAGTCTTCTTCTGGCCAGCCTGATTGTCCTGGGCAGCCCCTCCGCCATGGCGTCCGATGATGAACTGGCCGGCCTGCTGTTGGGTGCCGGCGCCGGCGCCATCGTGGGCCATGCGGTCAGCGGCGGCGACGGGGCAGTGGTGGGCGGTTTCCTGGGCGCCATCCTGGGCGCGGCCATGGCCGATGACGATGACCGGGGTTATGTGGTCCGCCCTGTCCATCGTCCGGTCCATGCTCCCCCCGCCGTCCACTATTACCGGCCCGCCAAGGTGTGGGTGGCGCCGCGCCACGCTCCCCCCGCCTGGCACCAGGACCGGGACTGGCGCCGTGACGGCCCCGGTCATCACGACCAGGGTGACTGGCGAGATGATCGCCGCGACCGGGATGGGGATCGTGAGCGAGAGCGCTATCACGATGGCCGCGATCCACGCACCGGCGGTCCCGGGGATTACCGCAATCGCTGATCAAGGCCTGATCCAGGAACTGGCCCATGCCTGAACGGTTGAACCCGGTCGGGCATGGGCTCACCGCCCCCCCGCCTGCTCCTCCAGCAGGGAGAAGAACACGCCCAGCACCCTTTGGGCGCTTGGGGAAGGGCTATCCCGCAGGTCCAGCAGCCTTCGCCGGTGAGCGGTGTCGTCCGTGCCTGAGTGGCAGGGGCCGTAGCCCATGCTCCAGTTGGCAAAGTGGCGCCGGTCCAGGGGTTCCCGGTACAGCACCCGCAGGTCGGCGTGGCGCGTGTCGGCCAGCAGTTTCGCCAGCAGGTCGTCCAGGGCGTCCCCGGGGCCTTCCAGCACCTGGAAAAAAAAGCCGCCGTGGCATTGCAGATGGCCGGTGACGCGGGCGGTGGGGTTGTTGCGGCGGGACTTTTCCAGGATCAGCCGGATGTCCTCCTCGGTGATGCCGGGGGCGGCGGTGCTGAGGTAGGCGAGGTGTTCGAGGGCCATGGCGGGCAGGCGGTTTCTTGCGTCGGGCGCGAGCATGGGGCATCCGCGGTGTCCGGGCAAGGCGGGCTGTCCTTCGCCCCCGGCGGTTCCGTGTCATCGGGTCTGGAGGGCGGGAACCTGGACGCGGCGAATCCCCACAAATGACACAGTTCGGTACTTTGGCCGAACGCCCATTTGTGCATTTGAAGGAGAGCGAACATGTCTTACAGCTTGCAGACCTCCCTGGGCCGGGGACTTGCCGCCCTGGCCGTCACCATGGCCCTGACCGCACCCGCGGCCGCCGACCATTGGCGCGGATACCCTGGCATGGGCTACGGTCATCCCGCCTGCCAGGGCTACCCCGGCTATCACCCCGGTTATCACCGCGGCTACCACCCCGGCATGGCCGATTGTCCCTACGCCAAGGGGCCGGCCGAGGCGGCGCCCATGGCGGGCAAGTCCCTGGGCGTCTACATCAGCGATCTGCCCAACGCCATGCTGGACGCGGCTGAGGTGGGCTACGGCGTCAATGTGGAGAAGGTACGGTCCGACAGCGCCGCGGCTGCGGCGGGCATCCGCGCCGGCGACCTGATCACGGAGTTCGCCGGCAAGCCGGTACTGTCCGGCGAGCGCCTGCGCTGGCTGGTGCGCAGGGCGGAATCCGACAAGCCCCTGGAGGTGAAGCTCATGCGGGAAGGCAAGCCCGTCACGGTGAGCGTCACCCTGAAGGCGCCCGAAGCCAAGCCCCGGTGCGATACCAAGGACGCGCCGAAGCTGGGCACCTGAGCCACCATGGGCCCGGGCGTGGCGCCGCCGCTGGTCATCCATGAGCGTCAAGCCCCGGGCCTGGCATCCGCCCTGGGCACCTCCTGGCGCCTGATCGCCGACACCGTGATGGGCGGCGAATCCGGCGGCCGGCTGGAGCCCGCCCTCGTCGCGGGACGTTCCGCACTGTGCCTGGCCGGCCGTGTCAGCCTGGAAAACGGCGGTGGCTTTCTCCAGGCAAGCCTGGACCTGGGTGCCGCCGGCACCCTGGATGCCAGGCCCTATGCCGGCATCGAGCTGGTGGTGCGGGGCAATGGCCAGGATTACAACGTGCATCTGCGCACCCGGGATACATCCGTGGTGTGGCAGTCCTACCGGGCCACTTTCCGCGCCGGGCCGGAGTGGCGCAGCGTGCGCCTGCCCTTCGGCGACTTTCAGCCTTATCGCATCCAGCGACCATTGGATCTGGCGCACCTTCGGCGCCTCGGGCTGGTGGCCATCGGCCGGGCCATGGAAGTGGAGTTGTACGTGGCCCGGGTTGCGCTCTACCCGTGAGGGAAGCCGCCGCCACGGGGCTCGCCGTGGACGGCGCCCGTGTCACGCCTCCGGCGGTGGCGTCAATTCGGCCAGGCGGCGGCGCGCCTGGTCCAGCAGGCTGTCCACCATCTCCTGGCCGGGACCGGAGAAGGCGTCGTAGTGGTCTTCCAGCCGGTCGATGATGGCCACGAGCTGGGCCCGGGTGGGGGCCTTGCGCAGGGCTTCCATCAGGTCCGTCAGCCAGAGGTCATGATTCATGGCGAGTCCGCCGAGGGCATGGGCTCAGGCCAGCAGCCGTTCGATGTCCGCCGACAGCAAGGCAGGCGGCGTGGTGGGGGCGTAGCGCTTCACCACCCGGCCGTGCCGGTCCACCAGGAACTTGGTGAAATTCCACTTGATGGACTCGGTGCCCAGCAG
>CAZREY010000102.1:0-8075 GCA_964599015.1 uncultured Thiobacillus sp. | reverse complement strand
GCGATTCTAACCAATCGCCAGGCAACTGCCCGGCCCGCCGGGGAGGTTGGCGTTGGTGCGGAAAACCGACTAGCCGCGTGAACCGGGGCGCCATAATATGACCACTAAACAGGTCACAAAGGAGGCGCCATGCGTATCGCCGCGGCGGAATTCAAAGCCAAATGCCTGAAACTGATCGATGAAGTGGCCAGTACCCACGAACCGCTGGTCATCACCAAATGTGGAAAACCCCTGGTGAAATTGGTCCCGGTGGAAGAGGAATCCCCCGCCTGTTCGGGTACATGAAAGGCACGGCCAGAAATTCTGGGAGACATCGTCAACGTCCCGCACGAGCCTCCGCATGCTGACCCTGGACAGCCCAAGTGTCGTCATCGACAGCGGCAACCTGCCTGGCGATCTCCACCCCGACCCCGGAGACCGGTTTCTGGTAGTCATCGCCCAGCGCGCGGACGCCATGCTCGTCACCCAGGATCAAAAAATCATCGAGTACGGCAAAGCCGGCCACGTCCACGCCCTGGCGTCATGAACGATCAATCGGGAGGAACATGGAAGGGAAGAACCTAGAACGAGCGAGTGAACCAAGCCCATGCATCGCGCATTGGGAGTGCTGATAATCGGCACGCAAAATAATTCAGACGAATGTTGTGCAGGCTCAGGTTTTGAGCATGCTGCTGGTCACAATTTCAGAAAACAGGTTCGGGGAAGGCTCAATGATCGACAAATACTGGGGCAAGGCGGACGAGAACTATCTGGGCGAGCCCAAATGGCACCCGTTGGCTTATCACTGCCTGGATGTGGCGGCGGTGGCCGCCCTATGGTGGGATGCAAACCCGGTCGTGCGTCATGTATTTCTGGGTGCATTCGAGTGGCCGGAGGACTTATCGCATCGTCTACGAGCCTGGGTGCTGTTTTTCGTCGCTTTGCATGATCTTGGCAAGCTGGATGTTCGATTCCAGTTGAAAGCGCCAACGGCTTTGCGGCTGGCCTGGCCGAATTTGTGTCTGGATGATGTGGATGAAAGCCTTGCCCGGAATTTCGATCATGGTGCAGCGGGTTACGCCTGGGCCATGCGTGAACTTGGCACATGGGGCTCTACCTCATCAGCGGATGATCGAGATGTTTGGCGCCTCTGGCTCGCTGCGGTGACCGGGCATCACGGTGATTTTCCATTTGTCGCCGATTGCGGTGGGGAATATGCCGAGCAACATGTAATGGAGCATGACCGGCAGGCCCGGGCCGCTTTCGTCTGTGAATTGGAAAACCTTTTCCTCTCCCCGGCGGGGCTGGGCCTGCAAGACCTGCCCCCACCATGTTCGCCTGCTGCGCAGGCGTGGTTGGCCGGCTTCTGTGCGGTGTGTGATTGGATCGGCTCTAATAGCGACGCATTTCCCTACCGCGAAATTCGCCCCTCTCCCGCCGAGTACCTCAATGCAAGAAAGCAGGCGGTTCAAGCCGAAGACTGGTTGCGGCATTTCGGCTTGGTGGCGCAGTCAGGCGCTTATGGCGGCGTGCATGCATTGCTCAACCTGGATGAGTCGCCGCGTGGTGTCCAAGTCAGGGTGGACGATCTCCCCCTGGAGCCGAGCCTGGTGGTCATCGAGGCACCCACCGGCAGCGGCAAGACGGAAGCTGCGCTGGCCTATGCCTGGCGCCTGCTGGCGGCAGGGGTGGCGGACTCCATCGTATTCGCGTTGCCCACCCAGGCCACCGCCAATGCCATGCTTCAACGTGCCGAGGCCTTCGCCGGTTTGGCATTCGGCGATGCCAACGTGGTGCTCGCCCATGGCAAGAGCCGGTTCAATCCAGAGTTTGAACGCATGGTGATGGCCGGACGACGGCAAACCGCCCAGGGCCGCGAGGAGGCCGCCATCCAGTGTGCCGCCTGGCTGGCCAGCAGCCGCAAGCGGGTGTTCCTCGGTCAGGTGGGCGTCTGCACCGTGGACCAAGTGCTCCTCTCCGTCTTGCCAGTGCGACATAAGTTCGTGCGTGGCTTTGGCCTCAACAAGTCAGTGCTGATCGTGGACGAGGTCCACGCCTACGACGCCTATATGCACGGGCTGCTGGGCGAGGTGCTGCGGCGCCAGAAGGCGGCGGGCGGCAGCGCTATTCTGCTTTCCGCCACCTTGCCTGCCGGGGTGCGCGGGAAATTGCTAGAAGCCTGGGAATCCACTGCCATGGGTGACGCGCCCTATCCCGCGCTTTGGCATGCCAGCCAGGGTTCGACCGCATGCATGACTGTGCCTGATACCCAGCGCCCGCCGCGTAGGGAAGTGGCCAGCGAATGCCTCAAGCTGCCCGGCGCCTTCCCGGATGAAGCCCTGCTTGAGCGCGTCATCGCGGCGGCTGAATCCGGTGCGCGGGTCGCTGTGGTGATGAATCTGGTGGACGATGCCCAGCGGCTGGCCCGTCTGCTACGGAACAAAACTCAAATCGATGTGGATGTGTTCCATGCCCGCTACCGCTTTGCTGACCGGCAGGGCAAGGAACGGGCGGTGCTTGCCTACTATGGCCGCCATGCCGAGAGAGCAGGGGGACGCATCTTGGTCGCCACCCAGGTGGTGGAGCAAAGCCTGGATATCGACTTCGACTGGCTGCTGACCCAGATCTGCCCCGTGGACCTGCTCTTCCAGCGCCTCGGGCGTTTGCACCGGCATGAGCGGCCGCGTCTCGCCGGCTTCGAGTCACCCCGCTTTGCCGTGCTGTCGGTGGAAGCCGACGACTACGGCCTGCACAAGTTGATCTACGGCAACACTCGGGTGCTGTGGCGCACCGAGCAGTTGCTCGCCAAGGCCGAACGGATCGTGTTCCCGGAGGCCTACCGGGTATGGATTGAGTCGGTCTATGCCGAGCCACCCTGGGATGACGAATCCGATGAGACCTATGGCGCTTACTGTGGGTGGAGACAAGATCAGCAAATGCGCGAAGCCGATGCTCTGCGTCTTACGACCATGACTGTCAGCAAATTCAAGGACGAGGACACCACCGCCACCGCCCTGACCCGGGACGGCGAGATGAGCCTGACCGTTCTACCCATTCAAGCGGATGGTCGTTTGCTGGATGGGCAGAGCTTGGTAGGGATGGATGAGCGAATGCTTGCCGAGGTACTGAATCTCAACGCCGTCCCCGTGCCAGCGAGTTGGGAAAAGCGGCTGGCTGGCTGCCGACGCGACGACGACGGGCGCTTGCTCTTGGAAATGGCTGCCGATGGACAAGGGGGTTGGGTGAACCAGGGGATGAAATTCCTTTATTCCGAGGACTTCGGTTTGGAAAAAGGGGAAGGCCAAGCAGAGTCGCTTGGTCTTCCCTTCCCCACAACTGTGGGGAACATTCCGCATGAGTCACAGGGAATACCTTGACCTACGGTTCATCCCTCGCATGGAGGGAATGGACCAGAGTTTACCCAAACTGGGATGTGTTCAACAACACCTTAACCTACTTGATAAAAAATTTCCAAAGACTACAATGCCCCGCATGTTCACGTAGTTATGGGGCTCATATGGTTGAGTTGATCAAGGCGATCAAAGAGTTGGTTGCCGAGGTTGGAAAGGTGGGGCCGACTGGGGTCACGGTGCTTGCGTTGATCGTGGCGCTTTCAGCCATTTTGATACTGGGAGGAAAACAGTGAATTTGTTATTTGATCCATGGATACCTGTGCGCGCCGACGGCGGCACAGGAGCCTTTTACCTGCTGACCTATCGGCGGTTGTTGTGTGAGCCGGGAAACTGGCAGGTCAGCCTGCCAAGGGACGATCTGGAACTGGCCTGTCTGCAATTGCTGGTGTGCATGACCCAGGTCATGTTCCAGCCGGCGGACGATGCGACCCTGCGCAAGCGCCTGGACGTCCCTTTGCCGCCCGAGGACTTCGCGGCGGGTATCGCCCCCTGCCGCGACTGGTTCGACCTCGACCATCCCACCCAGCCCTTCATGCAGTCGCGCGGGGTTAAGGCAGCCGAGGACACGCCGATCCAGAAACTCCTGGTCGGCCTGCCGGAAGGCAACAACCACGCCTTCTTCAACGAGGCGGGCGAGGTGCGCAAGCTCTCCGGCCCCATGGCCGCCATCGCCTTGTTCAATCAGGCGTCCAATGCACCGAGCTTCGGCGGTGGCTTCAAGGGCAGCTTGCGAGGCGGTGGGCCCATCACTACCTTCGTGGCCGGTCATGATCTGCGAGAAACCGTCTGGCGCAATGTACTTACGCGATCCCGTATTCAGGAACGCCAGATCGGCATGCCGGGGTTGGCGGTTGATCAACCGACTTGGGTCAAGCCGATCAAGGAAAAGGAGACCATCCGCTGGAATGAAATCAGTTTGGCGCGCGGCCTGTTCTGGCAACCCGCCCGGGTGGAACTGGTGCGGGCCGCCCTCCCTGCTTCTTGCGATGTGCTGGGAGGCGAAGCGGGGCCGGTCTATACGGGGTTCCGCAAGGAAAAATTCAACTTTACCGTGGAGGGCCTGTGGCCCCATCCCCATGGGGCCATGACGGCGAGCACCAAGAAAGGTGCGCTGGAGTGGAAGTTCGCGGCGTTCACCACGACAGCGCCGGCGTGGACCTTGTTGTCAGAGTTCGTGGTGCCCCAAAACGTCAATGCACCCGCAGCCAAGGAGGGCTGTGTGCCGGCCGGGCCCGTCAGCCAGGCATCTGAGCTTGGTGCGGGCCGGCTTGAACTCCTGGTGGGCGGCTACCGCACGAACCAGGCCTCGGTGGCGGAACGTCGCCATGAGCTGATGAGCCTGGCCCAGGGTTGGGCCGATGACAAAGGCCGCTTGAAGCAACTGGTGGACATCGGCATCGAAGCCAAGAAGGCCTTGCGCGGCAAGCTCTATTTCGCCGTCCAGGGCAGCAAGGACAAGGGACTGAAAGGTATCGGCGCCGCCATCCATGACACGGCCGAAAAGCTGTTCTACGCCCGCACCGAAAGCCTTATCCACGAGATTTTCTCGAACGCGACAACGTTCAAGGAATGGAAAAGTGCCAAGGCCGGCTACACCGACCAACTGGCCGGGCACTGCCGCGCCATTTTTCAGGAGCTGACCGATCCCTACGCGATGAAGCCGGAGTTGATTCCGGTCATCGCCTGGGCACGGCGCAGCCTCAATGCCGATCTTGCCAAACTCAAGGAGGGAACATGACTGCCGAATTGCCCGATTTCGCGGCCCTGCGGGGGCGTTACCAGGCCTTGCCGCCTGGTGCCCGGGCGGAGTTGCGCCGGGTGGCTGAGCCGGACGACCTAGCCATGACCACCGCGTTCTACCGTTTGTTTCCCGGGGAACAGCCTGATGACCGCCACTTGCGTCTAGCCTTCCTGCTGCCCTGGTGTGATCAACGTTCTGAGGCCAAATCCCTGGGGGCACAGTTCGCCGAAGCCAAGGTGGCCGAGGCGCGCGTGCTGCAAACGGCGCGTGCCCATGAGCCCCTGGATCTCGTCCAGTTGCGACGCCTGGTCATGCATGCCGAACCGGCCGTGAACTGGTCGGATTTCGGCCGACTGCTTTGGTACTGGAACGACCGGGCCAAACGTCAACTCGTCGAAGACTTCTACCTCGCCAAATTCACCCCCGCCAAAGGAGAGAAAAAATGACCAGCAAGAATTTCATCAACTTCCATGTGCTGATTTCCCATAGCCCGTCCTGTCTCAACCGGGACGACATGAACATGCAGAAGACCGCGGTGTTCGGCGGAGTCAATCGTGTGCGCATTTCCAGCCAGTCGTTGAAGCGAGCTATGCGCATGAGCGACTACCACGAGGCGACACTGGGGATGCCTTCGGTACGCACACGTGATCTGGGTAAACTCAAGGCGCGTTTCACGGATCTGCTCAAGGAGCGTTTCGACGCCGAACTGGTAGGGCGTGCCCTGGAATGGATTTCAGGCAAGGAAGGTATCGCCGAGGGGGTGGACGCCGACGCGGTTGCACCCTGGTCGGTGGAGGAGGTGGCCTATTTCTGCGAACTGCTCCGTTCCGGCGAACTGGATGCCAAGAAGTTGGAAAAGCAGATCGAAAAGGATGCCCGCCCCTTCCGGGAGGCCATGGGCAAGTCCGTGGATATCGCGCTGTCCGGCCGTATGGCGACTAGCGGCCTGATGACCAGCCTACCCGCCGACGGCGCCCTCGCGGTTGCTCACGCCATCACCACCCACGCGGTGGAGCCCCAGGACGTGGACTGGTTCACTGCCGTGGACGACCTGACTCAGGATGCCGGCGAGACCGGCGCTGGGCACCTCAACACCCAGCAATTCTCCTCCGGCGTGTTCTACCGCTATGCCAGCCTCAACCTGAAGCAGCTCCAGGTGAACCTGGGCCTGTTGGCGGCCATGAAGAGCCCGGAGACGGCGGAGTCCCGCAGGCGTGCGCTGGACATTGCCCGGCATGCCTTCCACATGCTCGCCACCGTGGTGCCCTCGGCCAAGCAGCAATCCTTTGCCGCCCACAACCTGGCGGATTTCGCCCTGGTTAGCTTTGCCGACCAGCCCATCTCCCTGGCTAATGCCTTCGAGCAGCCGGTGAAGAAGGATTACAAGAACGGCGGCTTCCTGAAACCCTCTATCCAGTCGCTCAGCGATTACTGGGTGCGCATGAACCGGGCCTACGGACTGGACGAACAGGCCTGCGCCTTCGCGGTGGAGGAGGGGCCGATGCTGGGTGACAAGCCCGCGCTGACATCGCTCAAGGGGATGGAAGACTGGATCGCCAACGACGGTCAGAAGTGAGGGGGCCGCCATGCCACGCTTTCTCATCCTCCGGCTGGATGGCCCCATGCAGGCGTGGGGGACCCACACTTATGAGGATTTCCGGCCGTCCAACCTGTTCCCTACCCGCAGCGGCCTGTTGGGTCTCTTGGGCGCCTGTCTGGGTGTTGACCGGCACGACCGCGCGGAACTGGAACACCTGGCGGCTAGTGTGGAATTCGCCGTGCGCGTGGATCGGGGCGCGTTGCGCCCGGAGGCCGAAGACCTTGCTCCGCGCGCAGTCGTGAAACTGCCGGATTTCCACACGGTCCTGGCTGCCCGCAAGGTCGACGGCTCTGCTAACAAGAACCCGGTGGTATCGCGCCGGGAATATCTCTTCGATGCCGCCTTCACCGTGGCGGTGGGCGAGCGTCCGAGGGCTGCGGTGAGCCTGGACGCCATCGCCGAGGCCTTGCGCTGTCCCATCTTCACGCCCGTGCTAGGCCGCCGCTCCTGTCCCATCACGCGGCCGCTGTTGGAGTTAGACCCGGTGGAAGCGGCCGATGCCAAGGCGGCTCTCGCTGGTGTCATGCCCAACGGCGGCTTGATCTATGCCGAAGGTGATCTGGTGTCCGATCAGCCCATGCAGATTCGTGACGTCCCCTTGCATGGGCGCGCTCGGCAGTTCGGCACCCGGCGCATCCATGTCCACAAGGAGGAGCCATGTTCCTGAGCCGTGTAGAAATCCCCTGGGACTTTGCACGCAATCCCTATGAGTTGCACAGGCAACTGTGGCGGCTGTTTCCTGGTGTGGAAAGAGAGTCGAGGCGTAATGACGACGAGGCGCGCCAAGGCTTCTTGTTTAGAGTGGAAGAAAGCCTACCTGGTCGTCCCGCGCGTTTACTGATGCAGTCTCGGCAGGCACCTGGTGCAGTAGCTGGCGTGAACGTGATTGGTGCCCGCGAGTTCCACCCGAAACCAGCGGTAGGCCAGCGTTTGGCGTTTTTGCTCACTGCCAACCCTATAAAGACCATCGTCGATGAACAAAGAGATGCAAAGGCAGCGAAGAAATCCGAGAAATGCAGGGTGCCCCTCATACGCGAAGAGGAGCAACGCGAATGGCTCGCGCGCAAACTCATCCAGGCCGCACATATCGATACAGTGGACGTGTTACCCCACCCGCCCCTCCATTTCAGGAAGGGAAACCGGGGCGGCAAGCTGGTAACGGTTACCTACGAGGGAACATTGCGGGTCAACAATCCCGATGCCTTGGCCAGGTGTCTGGAAAACGGTATCGGCCCCGCCAAGGCCTTCGGTTGCGGCCTGTTGCTGGTGCGCCGGTTTTGAGTGAATCACACCCGCTACGTGTCGAATTGCCGAGTAGGGTTACCGCGAATATGATGCATCG
>CAZREY010000101.1:535-8215 GCA_964599015.1 uncultured Thiobacillus sp. | reverse complement strand
TCGCGCCCGGAAGGGGACGGTGCCCTCCATGCCACGAACCCGGGGCGCGGGATTTGCTACCCTGTCCATACCTGACACCTGGAGGACGGGGCGATGGCGATCCCTTGGTTGACCCTGCTGAAAACCGTGCCGTGGACGGAGGTCATCGCGAATGCCCCCACGGTGGCCAATGGCGCGAAAAAACTGTGGAACTCCGTGGCCGGCAGATCCGCGCCGGCGGAAATCCCGTCGGTGGACGCCCACACCGCTCCCGCCGCGGAAGGCGAAGCCGAGGCCATGCGGGCCGAGTTGCGAGCCCTCAGGATGACCACCACCGAACTGCACCAGCAGATGCTCACCTCATCCGAACTGATCCGGGAGTTGGCGGAACAGAACACCGCCCTCATCAAGCGGATGGAGACCTATCGCCTCCGCCTGCTGTGGCTCGCCGGCGCGGTGGGCCTGCTGGCGGTGCTGGTGCTGGCCGGCCTGGGCGGGCTGATATGACCCCTCCTTCCCATCGGGAAATCAGGCCCTCCAATGGACAGCCTTGATACCGACACACCCCTGCTGAGGGAGGAACACGTCGCCTTCCTGGGCGTGGGTGTGTCCGTGAACGTGGCCTCCCGGGGCCGCGACTCCCTTCCCCTGGTGGGTCGGGCCTGCGGCTGCCGGGCCACGGCGGACCGGCGCCAGGTGACCGTGTTCCTGTCCGCCCTCAAGCAGGGTCCCCTGGTGGAGGCCCTGGCGGAGACGGGTGCCATCGCCGTGGTCATCAGCCAGCCCAGCACCCATCGCACCCTGCAATTGAAAGGCGTGGATGCCCGGGTCATCCCCGCGGAGGCGGACGACCCTCACCATTTCGACGCCTTCCGCCAGGCCTTCGCGGCGGACCTGGCCAGCCTGGGGTACACGCCCGAATTCGCCGCCGCCGTGGTGCCGGTGGTAGACGCGGGTCTGGTGGCGGTGCGCTTCACCCCTGTCGCGGCCTTCGACCAGACCCCGGGCCAGAACGCCGGCAAGGCCTTGAAAACCCCATGAACCTTAGCCTGGACGCCATCCGAGACTGCCTGGAAGGGGCGGTGCCGGCGGTGATCGCCACCCTGGCGGCGGACGGCACCCCCAACGCGGCCCTGCTGTCCCAGGTGCACTACGTGGACAGCGGCCACGTGGCCCTGACCTTCCAGTTCTTCAACAAGACCCGGGAGAATGTGCTGGCCAACCCCCGCGCCACGGTGCAGGTGGTGGACCCGGAAACCGCCGTGCACTACCACCTGGTGCTGGAATACCTGCGCACGGAAACGGCGGGCCCCCTGTTCGAGCACATGAAGGCCAAGCTGGCGGGCATCGCCTCCCACACGGGCATGAGCAAGGTGTTCCGCCTGCTGGGCTCCGACGTCTACCGGGTGCTGTCCATCCGCCAGGTGCCCGGCCAGGGCCTGGCCCGGACCCAGCCCTCCAGCAGCCTGCTGCCGGCGATGCGGGCCCAGGCCCGGCGCATGGCCCTGTGCGGCGACCTGAACGCCCTGCTGGACACGCTGCTGGACGGCCTGGAGGCCGGGTTCGGCCTGCGCCACGCCATGCTGCTCATGCACGACGCTCCCGGCGCCCGCCTCTACACCGTGGCCAGCCGGGGCTACGAACAGTCCGGCGTGGGGTCGGAGATTCCCCTGGGGGCGGGCGTGATCGGCGTGGCCGCCCGGGAACGCACCCCCATCCGCATCAGCCACTGGACCGCCGAATACGCCTACAGCCAGGCGGTGCGGCACAGCCTTGAGGCCGGCGGCAGCGGCGCGGACCTGGAGACGGCCATCCCGCTGCCGGGCCTGGCCTCCCCCCGCAGCCAGTTGGCGGTGCCCTTCCTGCATGGGGCGGAGCTTATGGGAGCGCTGTATGTGGAAAGCCCGGAGGACGCCCGCTTCAGCTACGAGCTGGAGGATGCCCTGGTGATACTCATGGAGCAGTTCGCCGTGGCCATGGCCTTGCTGCAACAGGGCGCCTGCGAGGGCATGGACGACCCCATCCCGCCTGGCGCGACGCCCTCCCCCACCCGGGGCCAGCCCGCCCAGGTGCGCAAATACGGCGCCAACAACAGCGTCTTCATCGATGACGACTACCTGATCAAGGGCGTGGCCAGCGCCATCTTCTGGAAATTGCTGAAGGACCACCAGGAACTGGGGCGCACCGAGTTCAGCAACAAGGAACTGCGCCTGGATCCCAGCCTCGGGCTGCCGGACATCTGCGACAACCTGGAGGCCAGGCTCATCCTGCTGCAGCGCCGCCTGGCCGAGCGGGGGGCGCCCATCGCCATCGAGAAGACGGGGCGGGGGCGATTCCGCCTGGTGGTGCAACGCCCCCTCCGGATGTCGGAAGGCGGGGAGTCACGCCCCTGACAGCCTCATCGGCCGGCGTGGCGTTGGGGCGGCAGGTTCTTGGGCGTCATGTCCAGATAGGGCGTGGCAACCGCCTGGCCCGGCGGCACGTAGGCGGGGACCGGCGCGCCCTTGGGTCCCATGCTGCGCAGGAAGCGGTACACGGCCCTGAGATCGGTGTCGCTCATGGCCCGCAGGGCGAACCAGGGCATGGGAGGCCGCGTCTCCCGCCGCGCATGGATGAGCCATTGCGCTTCGGTCAGGTTGCCCGCCAGAAGACGCAGGTTGGCCGGATAGGTCGTGCCCCAGGGCCCCTGCCAGCCCAACGAGGTGCCCGTCAGCCAATGCTCGATCGCGACATTGCCGGCATTCTCCATGTAGCCGGGGGTGTGGCAATCGTTGCAGCCGCTGATGTGCACGAGATAACGGCCCCGCTCGATCATGCGCTGGTCGGCGCCCTGGCCAGCCAGCGCCGGCAGCCCCGCCCCGGTGGCCAATGCCAGCAGGGTGGCCTTCAAGATACGGTGGTGTGTCATGTCCTCTCTCCTATCTGCCCTTGGGCATGCTGGTTGCGCTCATCCACCCTCGTGGCCCCCAGGGGCCGGATGGCATGGCTGCCAGACTATCCAGCCGGCAGGGACACGTTTCCTAAATAGAAGCTAAGGATTTCCTAAAAAAACCTTAACGGCCCGCCGCGCCGGCGTGGAGCCCGGTGCCGGCGGAGAGGCGTGCCGTTCAGGCCGGATCAGGCCAGCAGCGGCGGCACCGACTGGGCCAGCCGCAGGCGTTCCCCCGTCTGGCTGCCGGTGAGGGCGAAGCCCGCCAGCCGCTGGTCCCCATCGAGGAACAGGCCCCGCAGGCCGCCTTCATGTTGCTCCAGGCGCCATTCACCTACTGTGCCCTGGGGCGGGGGCAGCACCACCAGGGGGCTGGCGGGGGTCTTCACCACAACGGGCATGGCGGGGTAGACCACCCGTGTGGGCGTGCCCGCGAGGGTGGCGGCCAGGGCCCGCACCTGGGCCAGCAGGGGCTGCACATAGGGCAGCACCAGGCCCTCCACCTCGGCGCAGTCCCCCACGGCATGGATGCGGGGATCGCTGGTGGCGAGTCGGCGATCCACCACGATGCCCCGGTTCACCTTCAGCCCGGCGGCCGCGGCCAGGGCCGTGCGGGGACGCAGGCCGATGGCGGAAAGCACCAGGTCCGCCTCCAGCTGATCGCCGTTGTCCAGGGTCAGGCGGAAACCGGACGGGGCGGTGTCCACGGCCTTCGCCGTGCGCCCGAAACGCCAGGCCACGCCCCTGCGGCCCAGGTCCGCCACCATGCCCCGGCCCACGGCCTCCGGCACCAGCCGCTCCAGGGGCCAGCCCCCCAGATGCACTACCGTCACCTCCCGGCCCACGGCGACCAGGTCGTTGGCGAACTCGCAGCCGATGAGGCCGCCCCCCAGGATGGCCACGTGGCGCTTGCCCTCCAGGGCCTCGCGGAAGCGGGCATAGTCGGCCAGGTCATTGACATGGAGCACCGCTTCCGCGCCGTTTCCCGCCAGGCCGTGGGGGATGGGGTCCGCCCCCAGGGCCAGCACCAGCCGCCCATAGTCCAGGTCCCCCTTGTCGGTGGCCACCACCCGGCGGGCCGGGTCCACGGACAAGGCCCGGGTGAAGGTCAGCACCCGGGCATGCTGGGCCTCGGCCACCTGGGCGGCCGTCTGGCTGGCCAACTGGTCCGCCGTGCGCCCCTGGGCCAGGGCATTGGACAGGTTGGGCTTGGTGTAGGAGCGGCCGTCATCGGCGGTGACCACCGTGACGGGCACGTCCTGGTCCAGCTTGCGGATTTCCCGCAGCAGCCCATAGCCGGCCAGGCCGCTGCCCAGGATGACGATGGAGTCCATGGCGATCTCCTTATGGGCAGGTGGTCTTGGGCCGCCGCTTCAGGCCTTCGATTCCCCGAAGTCCGCGCGGCCATGTCCTTCGAGGCGGAAAAACCATCCCGGGTTCACGCGGCCATCTGCTTGAGCCGGGCCCAGTCCTGGCTGGCGCGCCTCGCGTCCGCCCCGTCCTCATGGCGGCATCCGGCCGACATGCCGCCGTGGCCGTGGGCCCGGCCGCTCCGGGCGTGGACGGCGGATTGTTCCTGGCGCTGCATGGGGATGGATTCGATGATGGCCATGTTCGGCTCCTTTCTGGCTGGTGAGTCAGTACACGGAGCCCATGCTATGGACCCGGGCACGATTCATCCATTTGATTGTCACAATGTTCACGATAGCCAATGACAATCCACCCGCCGCACAGATTCCAGACTCCTGGTCAGCGGGGCACAATGCGTCCTGCTCCCCACACGCGCCGCCCGATGAACTTCCACCACCGCCTGCCCGACCGCCTCTTCGCCCTGCTCATGGCCTGCTTCCTCCCCTCCGCCCTGGCCGCCCCCGGTGGTTGCGGCCAGCCCGGCCAGTGGCTGGTTCCCCCCGAGGCGCCCGCCGCCGCCGCCCGGGACGTGTCCGCGGCGGAAGTGCTGAACCGCCTGGCCGGCACCCAGGTGGTCCTGCTGGGGGAGGTCCATGACCGGGCGGACGACCACCGCTGGCAGCTGGACATGCTCACCGCCCTGTGGCGGCAACAGCCGGACATGGCCATCGGCTTCGAGATGTTCCCCCGCCGCCTTCAGCCGGTGCTGGACCGCTGGGTGGCCGGCGAACTGAATGAGGCGGAGTTCCTCAAGCAGGCGGAGTGGGACAAGGTGTGGGCCTTCGACCCCCAGCTGTACCTGCCCCTCTTCCGTTTCGCCCGGGAACACAAGCTGCCCATGCTGGCCCTGAATGTGGAGCGGGAACTGGTCAGGCAGGTCCGGACTTCCGGCTGGGCGGCCGTGCCCGAGTCCCTGCGGGAAGGCGTGGGCCAGCCCGCCGCCCTCCAGCCCCGCTACCTGGAGGAACTGCGCGCCACCTTCGACCAGCACCCCGCCATGAAGGCGGGTGCCCAGGACACGGAGACCCGGTTTGCCCGCTTCGTCGAGGCCCAGGCCCTGTGGGACCGGGCCATGGCCGAAGGCATCGCCCGCTTCCGCCAGAAGCATCCGGGCACCCGGGTGGTGGGCATCCTGGGGGCCGGCCACATCCGCCACGGCCATGGCGTGCCCCACCAGCTCCGGGACCTGGGCCAGGAGAAGCATGCCAACCTGTTCACCCTGCCCAGCGATCATGCCTGCGCGGAAATCAGGCCCGGCCTGGCGGACGCCCTTTACCTCATCCCGCCCCAGCCGGATGCCTTCCCACCCCCCCGCCTCGGCGTTTCGCTGAAAGCCGTTGAGGACGGCGTGATGATCGAGCAGGTCATGGCCGACAGCCTGGCGGAGAAGACGGGCCTGAAGAACGGTGACGTGATCCTCCGGGCCGCCGGCGCCCGGGTGGCCAGCATCGAGGACGTGCGGGGCCACGTGTTCCGGCAGCCTCCGGGCACCTGGCTGCCCCTGCTGATCCGGCGCGGCCAGGACCCCCTGGAGATGGTGGTGCGCTTCCCGGCCAAGCCCGAGCCCGCCAAGACTGAAACGGCCAAGCCCTGATGCGCCTTCCGGGGAACCTGGCGCTCTGCCTGCCACTTTTTTTATTCTTGCTCCTGGCCCCGCCGACCCGGGCGGCGGAGGCCGTGGCGCCCCATCTGGATCTGGACCTGCGCCTGGACCCGGGCAATCGCACCCTGGCGGCGGAGGCCACCCTGCGCTTCCCGGGCCCGGACGTGGCGTTCCGCCTGGCGCCGGGCCTCAAGGTGACGCGCCTGGAACTCGATGGCCGTCGGCAGCCCCTGCCCGACCCGGCGACGGCGGTCCTCCGCCTGGCCGCGCCCGGCCCTGGCCCCCACACCCTGCGCCTGGGCTACCAGGGCAGCCTGTCGCCCCTGCCGGACCTTGACCATCGCGGGGTGCTGGATCGCCTGCCCCCCATGGCGGATGCCGGCGGCAGCTTCCTGCCCGCGGGCACCGGCTGGTACCCGGACCCGGGCGCGCCCTTCAGCTACCGCCTGCGAATGAAGCTCCCCCCGGGGCAAAAGGGCCTGGTGCCCGGCACCCTGGTGCGGGAAACGGACACCAGGAAAGGCAAGACCCCCGGCTACGGCGCCGAATACGTCTTCCCCCAGACCATCGAGGGCATCGACCTGATGGCCGGCCCCTACGAGGTGCAAGAACGCCTGGTGCCCCGGGCCGGACAAACGCCCCTGCGCCTGCGCACCTGGTTCTATCCGGGCATGGCGGACCTGGCGGCGGGCTACCTGGAAGACTCGGCCCGCTACATCGAACGCTACAGCGAACTCATCGGCCCCTACCCCTTCGATGCCTTCAGCGTGGTGGCCGCCCCCCTGCCCACCGGCTTCGGCATGCCCAGCCTCACCTACCTGGGCCGGGACGTGCTGCGCCTGCCCTTCATCCGCGCCACCTCCCTGGGCCACGAGGTGCTGCACAACTGGTGGGGCAACGGCGTGATCCCGGACTGGAGCAAGGGCAACTGGTCGGAGGGCCTCACCAGCTTCCTGGCGGACTACGCCTACAAGGAAGACCAGTCGGAAGAGGCGGCCCGGGAGATGCGCCTGGGGTGGCTGCGCAACCTGGCCGCCGTGCCGGCGTCGGAGGACACGCCCCTGGCCGCCTTCACCGCCCGCCACCACGGCATTTCCTCCATCATCGGCTACGACAAGGCGGCCATGGTGTTCCTCATGCTGCGGGACGAGATCGGCGCCGAGGACTTCACCCGGGGCCTGCGCCTGTTCTGGCAACGCCACCGCTTCCAGCGCGCCGGCTGGGCAGACCTGGAGCGCGCCTTCGCCGAAGCGGCGGGCCGGGACCTGGGGCCCTTCTTCCGCCAGTGGGTGGAACGGCCCGGCGCTCCCCGCCTGAAACTGGCCGAGGCCCGCTGGACCCCCGGCAACCTGGCCCTGCACCTGCAACAGGAGGCCCCGCCCTACCGGCTGCGCGTCCCCCTGCGCCTGCTGGCCTTCCCGGACCATGCGGAAACCCGCCGGGTGGAGATCACGGACACCGGCGCCCGCCTCAACCTGCCCGCGCCCGCGCTGGTGCAGGCGGTGGAACTGGACCCGGATTTCCGCCTCTGGCGGCGGGTGGAGACGGCCGACTTTCCGCCCATCCTGCGGGAGGTGTTCATCGCCCCCCGGGTGGGGCTCCTGTTGACGGACAGCGACGGCGACATGGCCCGGGCGGGCATGGCCCTGGCGGCACGTCTGCTGGATGCCCGGCCGGAACCCGTGGCGGCGACGGGGCCGGGCCTGCCCGGCCAGGCACCCGTGTTGATCATCGGCCGGCCGGAAGGGGTCGAAGCCCT
>CAZREY010000101.1:0-525 GCA_964599015.1 uncultured Thiobacillus sp. | reverse complement strand
CGCCCCCGCCGCGCCAGGTGGCCGGAAAGGAGGAGGAGAAAGCCAGCGCCCGGGTCTGGGCGGCCCGGGACGGGGACGGGCGCGCCTACGTGGTGGTGGCCGCCCGGGATGGGGAGGCCCTGGAAGCGCTGCAACGGCCCCTGCCCCATTACGGGCGCCAGAGCTGGCTGCTCTTCGACGGCCCCAAGGCCGTGGCCAAGGGCGTCTGGCCACCCCGGGCGGAACGGCACCGGACCCAGGCGCCCAACATCCTCCGGTCCCCCCCGCCGGCGGGCAAGGCCGGCCCCTGAGGCCAGGCCCGGATCAGACCTTCACGTAAACCCAGCCCTGCTGCATGCGGTCCAGGATTTCGCCGATGGCGGAACCGGCCACCCGGGCCTGGGGCAACAGGTCCACCACCACGCCCTCCCGGCTCAGGCGGGCGATGGTCTGGCCGCAGGCGATGAACTCCAGGTTGCGGTGGCGGGCGGCCATGCCGCCGATGCGGTCCCGGTAGGGACTGGTCTCCTGGCGCAGCAGGTTGAG
>CAZREY010000100.1:0-8216 GCA_964599015.1 uncultured Thiobacillus sp. | reverse complement strand
TTCAGGTAGGGATTCATCATCGCCTGCGGGTTGTACATGGGGGCGGACATCATGCCGGCGCCCATGGGCATCATCATCGGCGCGGCCATCATCCCCATCGGGGCCATCATGGTCATCGGCGCCATCATGGTCATGGGATTCATCATGCCCATGGGGTTCATCATGCCGCCGTACTGGGCGTGGGCGCTGGCGGTTCCGAGCAGCAGGGCGGCAAGGACAAATTTACGGGCTTGCATGGGTTTCAGACTCCGTGAGTGGTCGGGACGACGGGCGCGACGGGCAAAGCGGCCGCCGCGCCTGCGTGTCGGATCATTTTGTCGGCGCGGCGGGGGCCGGTTCGGCCGCAGGCGGCATCATGGGCGCCATGGGAATCATCATGGGCGCCATCGGGGCCATCATCGGACCCATGGGCGCCATCATCGCGCCCATCGGAACGGTCATCTGGTTCATCGGCTGCATCATGCCGCCCATCGGCACCGTCATCTGGTTCATGGGCTGCATCATCGCGCCCATCGGCTGCATCATGCCGCCCATGGGTTGCATCATCGAACCCATCATCGGGGTCATGGGCGCCATCATCGGCCCCATCATGCCCATGGGCGCCATCATCGAGCCCATCATCGGGGTCATGCCGCCCATCATGGGCCCCATCATGTTCATCGGGGCCATCATGGAGCCCATCATGGGGGTCATGCCCCCCATCATCGGGCCCATCATGCCCATCGGAGCCATCATCGGCCCCATCATGGTCATGGGGTTCATCATCTGTTCCATGCCGAACTGGGCGTGGGCCAGGGGGCTGGCCAGAAGGGCAGCGGCAAGCAGGGTGCGACGTGTTTTCATGTTGAATCTCCGATTGTTGCCGATGCTCGGCGAGTGTTCGCTGAAAGCCAGTGGATTGCACTTCATCGATAGGAGGCGGAGTCTTCGCAGTCTAGTGCGCGACCGGGGAAAGGCCAAGGCGGACCGCCGTTCCGCCCGTGCATGTATCAGAGATCACCGTTGGCGCCCGCTCGCATGACGTTGTCCATCTTGTCGCGGATTTCCTTGGCCATGCCGGCGAGCTCGGGGGTGATGCCCATCGAGCCGTTGATGCTGTCGAGCCAGGCCATGTCCCAGTCCAGCGTGAGCACCCAGACGTTCTTGTTGTTGTCTTCCATCACCGCGATACGGCAGGGCAGATAGACGATGGCTTCGGGCACCAGCTTCATGATTTCGCGGCCGGCGGCGATGTCGCAGAAGTGGAAGACTTCCATGCGCGGGCTGGTGGTGTCGCCGAGCACGGCCTGGATGTCCTTGATCATGGGCGAGTGGCCGACCAGCTTGAGGTTGAGCTGGTTGGCGCGCAGTTTCATCGATTCGACCACGTCGTCGAAGGACACGCCGGGCTTGGCCTGATATTTGGTCGTCATGTAGTTCATGACGTCGCGGATGTTGAGTCCCATGTTGGCCATCATGGGCAGCATCGATTTCATTAGCTGCTTCTTCTGTTCGGCCGTCGGAGCAGTAGACATTGCCCAGGGGATGACATCCTTCAGCGCCCCCGTGCCCTTGGGCAACAGGCTCATTGGATTGGGCGCCGGGGCCGGCACGTTTTTGAGATAGGGATTGGTGGTGTTGGGGTAGGCCGGGGTCTGGGCCAGAGCAGGCAGGGCGAGGGCGGCGCCGAGCGCAAGCATCAGGGGGGGCAGCAGTTTGGACATGGGGAAGAACCTCCGGGGCGTCATGTAAAGCCTGTCTATCAGGCGGATTTATGAGGTGGATGATAACGGATCAGGGCGCGTTGTCGTATGGCACAGTTGTCAGTCCCAGGGCTTTCCAGTTCTGGATGCCGCCGCGATACCACTTGAGTTTGCCGGGCGGGTAGCCCAGGGCCAGCAGTTGCCTGATGTTGGTGGGCGACTGGCCGCACCAGGGGCCGTTGCAGTAAAAGACTAGGGTTTTGGCCCCGGAAAAATTCCACAACCCGTCCTGGCGGGCGGCACCGAACTGGAATTGCAGGATGTCGGCGATGTCCGCCGCGCTGGCGTGCGCCGGATGCAGCTTCTGCCAGGGCAGCAGCACGGCCCCGGGAATGATCCCGGAGCGTTGCGGCCAGGTGCCGTCGCGCGAATCGATGACCAGTACGCTGCTGTTCTTGCCAACCTGTTCCAGATAACCGATGAGTTCCAGTTCGCCCAGGGTTTCCACGCCCGGGGCGAGCGTCATCGGCAAAATGCAGAAGGGCGGACAGGGCCGGGAGGTGAGGGCGAAATCCGGCTCGATCATGTTCTCGGTATCCGGGTTGCGCTCGATCACCACCGCCTTGCCGCGATGCAGCACGGTGACGCGCGGCAGGTCTTGAGTGATGCGGACTTCGCGGCCCGCCGCGTCTTCCGCACGGGGCGCACCCGCCGCCAGTACGGCGAGTGCGCCCAGCCCACCCAGAATCGCGACAGTGAGCTTACTCACACTTCATGCCGCCGTTGATCCAGGCCGTGACCTGGGTGCGCCATTCGTCGATGTCGCCCGGGATCAGTTCCTGTTTCTTGCCCATGGGCAGGTTGCCGCTGTTGGGCAGACCGCCCTTGATGGCCCACAGGATGCGTGGGTCGGTCATCAGATGCGACAGCATGGCGGCCGGGGTGCCGGTCTTGCCGTGATGCGTGGTCTTGATGAACTCGCAGGTTTCCTTCGGCCCCATGCCGGTGTAGTCGAGGTCCTTGTCGGCGAACCAGTCCTCGGCTTTTTCCATGCTGGTGACCGCGCTGGTGTGGCACTCGGTGCAGGCTTGTTGTTTGCGCGCGAAATGGGTGTTCCAGGCCAGCCCCTTCTTGCCGGTGCCGGCGATGTTCTTGGTGAAGAACTGGTGGCAGGTGAGGCAGGCGCTGTGGTGGAACTTGGCGTGCAGATGGGTGCTGAACTTGGTGTCGTCGGCCTGGGACGCGCCGAACACCAGGGACAGCGCGAGAGCGAGCGTAGGTTTCAACATGGGCTTCCTCCGTGAAGAGATTCAAGTGTGAGGTCAGCTAGCGGCAGCTTCGACGCTGCCCTTGTCGCCGGTGTTGTCCTCGGCGGTAACTGTGACTTTGTCGCCGGCCTTCATGCCTTTCACTTTGAACGACAGGTAGGGATCCTTGGAAATGCCGCCCCCCCACTGGCCGTTCATCACCGTCTTGCCGTTGACGGCGACGGTCACGTTCTTCACGAAATGTGCCGGGATCAGTTGTCCGCTCTTGGCGTCCTTGCGCAGGCCGTTTTCCGAGGGATGGGTCATCAGCACCTTGATTTCGCCGCTGCCGGCGCGTACTCGCATTGCAATTGCCATGTCTGGTTTCCTTTTCTGTTGGATCAGCCGCCGCAGCCGCCGACGGTGACTTTCACTTCCTTGGCGGCGGTATAGACCTTGCCGCCGGCCTTTACCACGGCGCGCACATTTGCGGTTTGTCCCAGCTTGATGCGGGTAGCGAGCGAGCCGTCGAAATCCGTCAGCTTGTAGTGCGCGACCAGCGGATTGGTGTTTTTCTCGCCCAGAATGGCGATGGATTCGACGTTGGGCAGCGTGGTGACGACTTCGACCGGCACCACCGAGCCGTTCTCGGCGATGTCCGGGGCCTTGATGGTGATGTCCTTCGATTCGGCAGCGCCCGTGCCGCCGATGGCAGCCAGTGCGTCGGCAGCCTGGGTGGCGGAAAAGCCGGCGGCGTTCCAGTCGGCGAGCACCTGGCCGGGTTTCAGCAGGCCGGCGGCGATGGCGGTGGCGATGAGGCTGGCCGAAGCCGTGCCCTGAAGGAAGGTTCTGCGTTGACGATTCATGGTTGTCCTCCGGGGTTTACTTGGCGGGGGCCGGTTGGGCGGGCGCCATGCCGGGCATCGCGCCCATCATGGAACCGTAGGTGGCCGGGTTCATCGGGGCCATCATGGTGTTCATCATCTGCGGGCTCATGGGGGCCATCATCCAGTTGGTGTACAGGGACGGGTTCATCATCTGCATGCCCATGTTCATCATGCGCGGGTCCATCGGGGCCATCATCCAGCCCATCATGTTGGCCGGGTTCATCATCTGCGTCATGAGCGCGGTGTAGAAGTTGGGGTCCATGCCGGCGGCCATCCACTTCATCGACACATTGGGGTCCATGAACTGCATGTAATTGCCCATGGCGGCCGGGTTCATCATGCCGGTCATCATGTTCATCGAGGTCTGCGGGTTCATCATCGCGTTGCCCATGGCCGGCATCATGGCCGGGTTCATCATGGCCCCGCTCCACTGCACGAATGTCTTGGGATCCTTGAAGGCCGAGGCGTTCTGGGTGGGGTCGGTCATTTTCGCCACCCAGGCTTCCGGCGAGGTCGGCGTGGCGGGGGCGGCCGGAGGATTGGCCCAGGCCAGAACCGGCGTGAGTGCAATCAGGGGAATGAGGGGTTTCATCGGATGCTCCGTATCAGAATGGTTGTAAAAAAATCCGGCGGGCAGGCCCCGCCGGTTTCCTGCCATGAGGAGGATTACAGGAAAGTGTCGCTCCAGATCCCTTCGGCCCAGGCTTCGGCGTAAACCGCCTCTTCCTCGGACAGGTCTTTGGAGATGCCGCCGCCGGGCTGCGCGGTCATTTGGTCTTTGACGGGGTCGTAGCGGAACACGGTGGCGATGTGGATGGCGCGGTCATCGCTCACCGCGCTGTAGCAGGTGTTGGACACCACCGGCACCGGGTCGGGCTGGCGGCCGTTGAGCAATTCCACCACCGCGTTGGCGCAGACCTTGCCCATGTTGTTGGCCATGTGGCCGGACTTGGGGAAATTGGACAAGAGCGCGTCGCCGATGACGTGCACGTTCGGCTTGGCCTTCGATTCGTAGGTGACGAAGCTGGCCGGGCACCACACGCCGTTGGAATCGGTGCGCACGCCGGCGAGTTCGGCGACGTGGCCGGCGCGCTGCGGCGGAATGATATTGATGACGTCGGCCTTGATGTCCTCGAACTCGGTGCTGGCGATCATGCCTTCGGCGTCGACCTTCACCACCTTGCTGTTCGGGCGGTACTCGACCCAGTCCTTGTACAGCGTGTCCCAGGCCTTCATGAACAGCGGTTTCTTCGACGCCACGTCGGGATTGGCGTCGAGCATGATGATCTTGGACTTGGGCTTGGCACGCTTGAGGTAGTTGGCGATCAGGCACACGCGCTCGTAAGGCCCGGGCGGGCAGCGGTAGGGCGCGAGCGGCATGCCGATCACGATCAGCCCGCCGTCCTTCATCGACTCGATCTGCTGGCGCAGCTTCAGCGTCTGCTCGCCGGCCTTCCAGGCGTGCAGGATGGTCTGCTGCGCCTTCGCGTCGTAGCCGGCGATCTGGTCGAAACGGAAATCGATGCCGGGCGAGAGGATCAGGCGGTCGTAAGAAAAACTTTCTTTTTCGGTTTTGACTACGCGGCGGTCAGTATCGATGGCGGTCACGCTGTCGACCACCACGTTCACGCCGTATTTCGATTTGAGTGCATCGTAGGTTTGGGTGATGTCGTCCAGCGATTTGAGGCCGGCCAGCACCAGGTTGGACATCGGGCAGGAGACGAAGCGGGGCTCGCGGTCGATCAGCGTGACCTCGATGGCCGGATCCCACATGCGGATGTATTTCGCGGCGGTGGCCCCGCCGAAGCCGGCGCCCACGATCACGACCTTGGCTTTGGCCGCCCCGGCACGGGCGCGCTGCGGCAAACCGGCCAAGGCCAGGCCGGCGGCGGAGACTTTCAGGAAATCGCGTCTTTGCATCGTCATGGCGGGCTCCTCAGGGCTTCACGGCGGCGAAGATCGCGGCCATCTGTTCGATTTCATCGTCGGTGTAGGCCGCCGCGTGCTGATGCATCACGGTGGCCGCACGCGAACCGTCCTTGAAGGCCTTCATCTGCTTGATGAAGTACGCGCGGTCCATGCCGGCCAGACCCGGGATGGCGCTGTGGCTCCTGCCCTCGGTGCCGTGGCAGGCGGCGCAGGTGGCGGCGATCACGCGGCCGTGGGTGGCAGCCGGATTGGCCGGGGCTGTGGCCGGCGCGCCGGCTTCGGCGGGGGCGGACGGTGCGGCCATGGCCACGCCGGCCACCGCCTGTGCGGGCACCAGCATCCACTGGGTGGTGATCTGACCGTTGATCATCACGGCGACCGGCACCGCCACCCAGCCCTTGAAGGCGTCGAGCGAAACCGGGCCGGCCGGCATACGCGTGGGCATCGGCGCGGGGTTGGATAGGGCGGGGCTGGCAAGCAACAGCGTCGCCAGCAAGGCGGTGGTTCGAATCATGGCTTCCCTCCAGACAGAACTATCGTTGTGAGCCACTCGGGGTGGCCTGAAGGGAATAGCAGCAATCGTGCCAGGCGACGCCTGACGCACAAGTTATTGAAATAAAATGGATTTAAAAATGGCGGAGAGGATATTTGTCTGCCACGCTCCTGCCGACGTTCTGCCACGGCAAAGACGTGGCAGAGGGTGCGTCAGAAACGCGGCGTCGTCTCGTCCGCCATTTTCAGCCGGCGGTACAGGGTGCGTTCGCTGATCTTGAGGAAGGCGGCGGTTTTCCGGCGGCTGCCGTTGAAACGGTTGAGGGTGGCCTTGATGAGCGCGAGCGATACCTCGTCGTCGCGATGGCATTGATGGTTCATCGCGGCGAGGTCGGCGTGCCGCAAGTCGCGCTTCAGGGTGTCGGCATGGCGGATTTCGTCCGGCAGGTGTTCGGGCCGTATGGCGCCGCCGCGCGCCAGCAGGGCGGCACGTTCGACGATGTTCTTCAGTTCGCGCATGTTGCCGGGGAAAGGGTAACGGCGCAGCAGCGCCAGCGCATCGTCGCTGATCGGCGTGGTGAGCTTGCCGAGCATCCTGCGCGACAGAAAGTGCGCGACCAGATGCGGGATGTCGTCCTGGCGGTGTCTGAGCGGCGGCAGCTCGACCTGCATCACGTAGATGCGGTAATAGAGGTCGGCGCGGAATTCGCCCGCATCGACCATGGCCTTGAGGTCGCGGTGGGTGGCGCTGATGAAACGAAAATTCACGCGCCGTTCCTCGGTACCGCCCAGCCGGCGGAAGCTGCCGGTTTCCAGCACGCGCAACAGTTTGGCCTGGAGGGAAAGCGGAATTTCGCCGATCTCGTCCATGAATAGGGTGCCCCCGTCGGCCAGTTCGACCAGGCCTTTCTTCGCGCCGACGCAGCCGGTGAAGGCGCCGGGTTCGTGGCCGAACAGTTCATTGACGAGCAGGTCTTCGGTGAAACTGGTGCTGTCGATGGTGACGAAGGGGCCGTTGGCGCGCGGCGATTTGCGGTGCAGCAGTTGTGCGGCCATTTCCTTGCCGGTGCCGGTCTCGCCGCGGATCAGCGCCGGCGAGTCGGTCTCGGCGACGAGGCAGAGGTTGTCGAGCACGCGCATGAACGAGGGACAGCAACCGACCATCTTCTGTTCATCGAAGGCGAGTTCCTGATCGCGGGTGATCGAGCGCATGCCCTCGCCCATGTAGAGAACCCGGCCCTCTTCGTCGAACACCGGCGAACCGTGGATGGCGACGTACTCGGGCTTGTGGTCGCGGTCGAAGTGGCGGTGGATGACCTGTACCGCCTCGCTGGTGCGGAACGCGCGTTCCAGCGGGCATTCCTCGCCATTGATTTCGCAGGTGGAGGCCGATTTGTGCGAAACCTCGTGGCACTTCATACCGACGATGTCGGCCGGCGCAAGATTGGTGTAGGCCTCGGCGTAGCGCTGGTTGCAGGCGACGATGGTGTAGTCGCGGTCGATCAGCGCGAACGGCTCCGGGTGGGCATCCACCAGGCTTTGCACGAACTTGCTGCGACTCGGCATGACGCTTGCTCTACAGCGTGCCGTAGGAGTGCAACCCCGACAGGAACATGTTTACGCCGAGGAAGGCAAACGTGGTGACGAAGAGCCCGATCACGGCCCACCAGGCCAGCATCGGACCGCGCAGGCCTTTCACCAGCCGGATGTGCAGCCAGGCCGCGTAATTCAGCCACACGATCAGCGCCCAGGTTTCCTTCGGATCCCACGACCAGTAGCCGCCCCAGGCTTCGGCCGCCCACATTGCGCCGAGGATGGTGGCGATGGTGAAGAAGCCGAAGCCGATGGCGATGGCCTTGTACATCATGTCGTCGATCACTTCCAGGCTGGGCAGGCGGCTGGCCAGAATGCCGCGCCGGGCCAGCAGATAGCCTACGCCGAGCATGGCGGAAAGCGAGAAGGAACCGTAACCGATGAAA
>CAZREY010000099.1:1732-8240 GCA_964599015.1 uncultured Thiobacillus sp. | reverse complement strand
CACCCACACCAGGGCGTCCACGAACTTCTCCACCAGGCCCGCCTGGCTGATGGCGAACATGCGCCGGTCACGCCAGGACATGAGGGTGAACACCTCCCAGGTGCTGGGCTGGTCGGGGATGTTTTTCGGGTAGCGGGGCGCGGGCCCGGAGCTCAAACCGGCGGCGTGCTTCCTGCCCTCGGCGTGGGCCCAGGGCAGGGTGTCCTTCACCCACAGCAGGGTCAGCAGGCCGGCCAGCAGGATCACCGCCACGCCAAAGGCGAACAGCCCCTGGCGGGGCCCCAGGTCCGCCGCCAGGTAGCCGGTGGCGATGCCCGCCACCGCCACGCCGAAGTAGCCGGAGAACTCGTTCAGGCCGATGGTGAGGCCCCGCTGCTCGGGCCGGGTCAGGTCGAGTTTGGCGGTCTGGGTCATGGACCAGGTGAAGCCCTGGTTGACGCCCAGCAGCACCGTGGCCGCCACGATCCAGCCCCAGGAGGGGGCGTAGAGGATCATGAAGGGAATGGGCACGGCGGCCAGCCAGCCCCAGAACAGTACTTTCTTGCGCCCGTGGCGTTCCGAGAGCCGCCCGGCGACGAAGTTGAGGGTGCCCTTGACGAAGCCGAAGGCCACCACGAAGGCCATGAGCATCATGAAGGAGCCCTTGGCCACGCCGAATTCGCTCTCCGCCAGGGCCGGCACCACGGTGCGCATCATGCCGATGGTGAGGCCCACCAGGAAGACCTGGATGAGCTGGTGGGTGAACTGGGCCAGGTTGGGGCGGATGCCGAGGTGGAGGTCGGTCATGGTTACTCTTGTCAAGGGAAGGACGTCCCTCTCCCCCAGCCCCTCCCCCGCATGCGGGGGAGGGGCTGGGGGAGAGGGTCAACGGTCAGGTGCCCAGATTGAACGCCACCATGCGCTCCATCTCCGCCGGCCGGGGCGGGATTTCCCGGGTGAGGGCCGCCACGAAGGCGTCCTTTGGCATGTTCAGCATGGGGTTCCAGCGCCGCTCGAAGCCGATGGTGGAGCCCGGCTTGCCGGACATGCCGGCGCCGCACACGCTGCCGGAGGTGTGGCCGGGGTAGATCTCCACCTCGGCGGGCAGGCCCAGGAGACGCTGGTGGATGGACTCGTGGATCTGCCCCGCCATCTCGGTCTCCCTGCCCGCCAGGTCGGGCCGGCCCACGGCGCCGATGAACAGGGTGTCGCCGGTGAGCACGAACCAGGGCTCGGGCCGGGCCTCCCCCATGCGGCGCTTGTCGGTCACCAGCAGGCAGATGGAATCCGGGGTGTGGCCCGGGGTGTGCAGCACGTCGATGAACACGTTGCCCACCTCGATGCGCTGGTTGTCCTTCAGGGGCTCGAAGGGCACCTTCACCCGGCCCGCATTGCTCTCGTGCAGGCAGTAGAGGGCTCCGGTCCGCTCCGCCAGGGCGCGGCCGCCGGAGTAGTGGTCCGCGTGCACGTGGGTGTCGATGACGTGGGTGATCTTCACGTCCTGCTTCACGGCTTCATCGATGAACCAGTCCTCGTCCCCCAGCACCGGGTCCACGGCCACGCCCACGTGGCAGGACCCGCAGCCGAAGAAGTAGGACAGGGTGGCCTCCTTGGCCAGCAATTGGCGGAAAAACATGGTGGTCTCCTTTTATTACCCCCTCTCCCGCAGGCGGGGGGGGATGGGGTGGGGGAAAGGTTCAAAAAACCAGGACCTTGTCGGCCCAGTTGGTCCAGTAAGCCAGCTTCTCGATGGCGGAGCGCTCGGTGCCGGGCATCAGTTCCTCGTCCGCCATGCCCCGGGCCTCCATGCAGGTGCCGCAGGCGGCCACCCGCCCCTTGTTGCCCAGCACGGGCTTGAGCATGCGTTCGATGTTGTAGAACCCCTGGGGCGTGAGCTGGCCGGCCTTGCCGCACATCACGGAGTCCCCCATGAGGAACACCCGCACCTCGGTCTGGGGCTTGCGCGCCAGGGAATCGGCCAGGCGCAGGCCGTTGTAGCTGCGCTCCGAACCGTAGGGGGCGTCGTTGAGGATCACCAGAAAGCGGATCATCCTGTTCCCTTGCGTTGCTTCAGCCGCTGATGGAGGCGTCCACCGGCAGCCCGTGGGCGCGCCATTCGGCCACGCCGTCCTCCAGGCGCATGGCCCTGAAGCCTTCCCTGCCCAGCAGTTCCACCGCCTCCTGGGCCATGAGGCAGAAGGGGCCGCGGCAATAGGCCACCACGGGCTTGTCCCGGGGCAGTTCCGCCAGGCGCTTGTGCAGTTCGGCCAGGGGCATGGACTGGGCGTAGGGCAGATGGCCGGCGGCGAATTCCGTCTCCGGGCGCACGTCCAGCACCACCACCTCCCCCTGTTCCGCCTGGGCCAGCAGTTCCTCCCGGGACAGGGGAGTGAGCTCGTGGGCGTGCTCAGACAGCTTGGCCAGGGCCGCCTGCAGTTCCAGCAGGCGATCCTCCGCCAGGGTATGGATGGCCACCCAGAAATCCGCCACCGCCAGGCTGGTGAGGCGGTAGTGGACGTTCTTGCCCTCCCGGCGGCTCTCCACCAAGTGGGCCCGGTGCAGCGCCTTCAGGTGGGCGCTGGCCAGCTTGAGGGAGATGTCCGCCTCGGCGGCCAGGCGTTCCACCGGCTTCTCCCCCTGGCACAGGATCTCGATCAATTCCAGCCTCTTGGGACTGCACACGGCCTTGCCGATGCGCGCCACCTGGCCATAGAGCACATCCTTCACCTGTCTTCCCGCCGGTCTTTCCGTGTCGCCCATGGCCACATTCCAATATTCAAACGGTCGTTTGAATATATCACCGGATTCCAGCAGATGGGGGACTTTTTTCGGCTGAAGAATGGGGCCGTTCCGGGTAATCTGATCCCATGAGCTCTATGACAAGCCCCAAGAAAAAACTCTTCGAGCAGTTCGCCCGGGTGGCCAAGTCCCTGGCCAGCCCCAACCGCCTGGACCTGCTGGAGACCCTGGCCCAGGGCGAGAAGAGCGTGGACGCCCTGGCCCAGGCCACGGGCATGTCGGTGGCCAACACCTCCCACCACCTCCAGATCCTGCGGGATTCCGGCCTGGCGGAGTCCCGCAAGGAGGGATTGCAGGTGATCTACCGCCTGTCCGACGACCAGATTCCCACCCTGATGGGCTGCATCAGCCGCATCGCGGAGCGCCACCTGGCCGAGGTGGAGCGCATCGTGCGCGATCATTTCCAGACGCGGGATGCGCTGACTCCCGTGGGGCGGGACGAACTGATGGCCCGGGTCAGGGCGGGCGAGACCATGGTCATCGACGTGCGCCCGGAGGCGGAATTCCAGGCCGGACACATCCCCGGCGCGGTCAATATCCCCGTGAATGAACTGCCCAGGCACCTGGAAACCCTGCCCCGGGAGCAGGAGATCGTCGCCTACTGCCGCGGCCCCTACTGCATGCTGGCCTTCGACGCCGTGGCCCAGTTGCGCCAGGCGGGCTACCGGGCGCGCCGCCTGGAAGACGGTTTCCCCGAATGGAAGGCTGAAAACCGCCCGGTAGATCAGGCGGAGACGGAATAGGGCCACCCACCCGGATTACCGCTGCTTGCGCGAGCCAGTCCCTGAGACCCCTCGCCCACGCGGACAGGAGGCGGGGATGTGGGTTTGGGCAGTGGCCCAACCTTCCCCATCCTTTGTAACCGGTCATCCTGTTCCCCATATTCCCGGGCGCTGTAGGGCCGGGCCGGCGGCATCCTCTTCCTTGCCCGAACGGTTCTACCACCTTTTGGGTACTCCCGAATCTCCGATTGACAGGGTCGGGTTATCCGTCATCTATTCAAGTGTTTGTTTGAATAGATGACGGAGATGGCGATGGAGATCCTAGCGATCGTGGCCGGGCTGGCCACCGGCATGGTGTTGGGCCTGTTCGGCAGCGGCGGCTCCATCATCGCCCTGCCGGCCCTGATGTACCTGCTCCATGTGGAGCCCAAGTCCGCCATCGCCATGAGCCTGGGGGTGGTGGCGGTGACCGCCACGGTGTCGGGCCTGGACAACTGGCGTCGGGGCCTGGTGGACGTGCGGGTCGCCCTGGTGTTCGGCCTGTTCGGCGTGGCGGGCACCTTCGCCGGGGCCCGTCTGGGCCTGGTAACTCCGGTAGTGATACAACTGGGCCTGTTCGCCCTGGTGATGTACGCCGCCGCCTGGCGCATGCTGAAACCTGTCCGCGTGGCGGCCCCTGCCGGCGGTGTGGTGGGCGCGGGCGGCGGCACGGCGGCGCTCTCCGACTGCAATGCCACCTGCGCGCCTCACATGGCCCACATCGCCCTCCACGGCATCGGCGTGGGCGTGCTCACCGGCCTGGTGGGCGTGGGCGGCGGCTTCCTCATCGTGCCGGCCCTGGTGCTGCTCTCCGGCATTCCCATGAAGACCGCGGTAGGCACCTCCCTGGCCATCGTCGCCGCCAAGTCCTATGCGGGGTTCGCCGGCTACATGGGCGGCGTGCCCATCGACTGGGGAGTGATGGGCAGCTTCACGGTCGTGACCGTGCTGGGCAGCTTCATCGGCGCGCGCTTTTCCAGCCGACTTTCCCAGGAGGCGCTGAAGAAAGGCTTCGCCTGGTTCCTGGCGGTGGTGGCCACCTATATCCTGTTCAAGAGCGTGATCGGAGTGTGAGCGTGGCCCTGGCCATTCGTGTGATCTCCCAACAGCCCCCCGGCGGGCGCTGCACCCTGTATGCGGGCTATGCCCAGGTGCTGGCCGGGCATTTCCGGGCCCATGCCGACACCGTCGTCAGCACGCGGCGGGACGCCCACGGCGAAGGTTTCCCCAGCCTGCTGGTGAACGGCGTGGCACTCCAGCCCGGGGACGGGGTCATTCTGATGCCGGCGGACATCCTTTCCGCCCTCGCCGCCCAGGGCCTCCCGGAAGACGACCTCGCGGGCCTGGCGGAAGCCCTGGAGGCCCCTCTGGAACGCATGCTGGAAGAGGCGCAATGACCGATCCCATCTATCTCGACTACAACGCCACCACCCCGGTGGACCCCAGCGTGCTGGAGGCCATATTGCCCTGGCTGAAGGAAGGCTACGGCAATCCCTCCTCGGACCACGCCTATGGCAAGCGCGCCAAGGTCGCGGTGGAAACCGCCCGGGCCCAGGTGGCGGAACTGATCGGCGCCGGCCCTGGCGAAATCGTCTTCACCGCCTGCGCCACCGAGGCCAACAACCTGGCCATCCTGGGGATGGCCTCGGCCCTGAGGGAGACCCCTCGCCGGCGGCTCCTGTACTCGGCGGTGGAGCATCCCGCCGTGGCCAAGCCCATGCAGCACCTGGCGGAGACAGGCTGGCGGGTGGAAGTCATCCCCGTGGACCACGCGGGCCGGGTGGAGGACGAGGCCCTGGAAATCCCTCCGGACACTGCCCTGGTCTCCGTCATGCTGGCCAACAACGAGGTGGGCACGATCCAGCCCATCCGCGCCATCGCCGACGCGGCCCACGCCGCCGGGGCCCTCATGCACGTGGACGCGGCCCAGGCGGCGAGCAAGATTCCGGTGGACGTGGATGGACTGGGCGCGGACCTGCTCACCCTGGCGGGCCACAAGATGTACGCCCCCAAGGGCGTGGGCGCCCTGTATGTCCGCGCCGGCACGCCCATCCAGGCCATCCAGTTCGGCGCCGGCCACGAAGGGGGCCTGCGCCCGGGCACCGAGAACGTGCCCCACATCGTCGCCCTGGGGGAAGCGGCCCGGCTGGCAGGAGAGGCATTGGAGGAAGAATCCGCCCGCGTCCGTGCCCTGCGGGACGACCTGCACCGGCGCCTGGCCCACGCCATCCCCGGCCTGGCCCTGAACGGCCACCCAGGCGAACGCCTGCCCAACACCCTCAACGTCTCCTTCCCCGGCATAGCGGGCTGGCGGGTGTTGGCTACGTCCACCGCCGTGGCCGCTTCCACCGGCTCCGCCTGCCATGCGGGCCAGCATGGGGCCTCCGGCGTGCTGGGAGCCATGGGGCTTTCCGCCGAGCGTGCCGCCGGCGCCGTGCGCCTGTCCCTGGGACGCTTCAGCACCGAAACGGAGATCGATCGCGCGGCGGGGGCCCTCATCGCCGCCTGGCAATCACTGAGCCCATGACGCCTGCCCAGTACGACGCCTGGTATGCCAGCCCCCACGGGCGTTGGGTGGGGGAGACGGAGTTCCGTCTGCTGCGCCGCCTGCTGGCCTGGCAACCCGGCGAGACCCTGCTGGACGTAGGCTGCGGCACCGGCTGGTTCACGCGCCGCTTCGCCACCCTGGAGGGGGCCAACCTGGCCTGGAACGTCACCGGCCTGGACCCGGACCCGGCGCGCCTGGCCTTCGCCCGGGCCCACGGCCATGGCGAACGCTACCTGGAGGGCGATGCCACCGCCCTGCCCTTCGCCGACGGCGCCTTCGACGTGGCAGTGTCGGTCACCGCCCTCTGCTTCATCGATGACTGGCCCCGTGCCCTGGTCGAGATGGCCCGGGTGGCGCGGCGCCGGCTGGTGGTGGGCCTGCTCAACCGTTACATCGTCGGCAACGCCCCCTGGGAGTTGGC
>CAZREY010000099.1:0-1722 GCA_964599015.1 uncultured Thiobacillus sp. | reverse complement strand
GCGCCCATTGGCACACCGCGGGCGGGGTGCGCGCGGCCCTGACGGCAATGGGATTGGCCCCCATTCGGACTCGCACGGCACTCTTCCTGCCCGAAGCGCCGGCCCTTGGCCGTGGCTGTGAACACTGCCTGCCCAACAGGCTGCCCTGGGGCGGTTTCCTGGCCGTCGCGGCCGACATCGGGAGGTGACGATGGGCTACGGCCCGGCCAACGGACGGACACCCAGGGTGGCGAAGATTACAACCATCCGTCCGACGGCGAATTGACTCTGCGCATTTTCAAGCGGCCGTTTTCCTGGCTTGATGGGAAAACGCCACCACCAGCGTGCCTTCCAGCCGGATGGGTCGTGGCGAAAGCCCGCCCCAGGGTGGGCGGGGTGCAACCGGCTTCCATCGGGTGGGTGAACATGGTCCAGCGCAAAAATCAGGTATCCGGGAACGGACGCAAAGCCGCCGTGGGTCTGCCGCGCCGTCTGCTCTGGCGGCGCAACCGTTTGACGCCGCTGCCTGCCGGGCAGCCTGACACCCAGGAACGGGCGGAGCGAATGCGGCGGTTCGAGATTTTCGCGAACCTGCCGGATCCCATCCTGGCCCGGCTGGCGGCCGAAGCCAGCATCCAGGTTTTCCGGGCCGGCGAATACCTCTGGCACCAGGGCGAGCCGAACAGGCGGGTGCTGTTCATCGAGCAGGGCCTGGCCAAGACGGCGCGGCGCGGCCGGGGCGGCGCCAACCGCACCTACGGCCTGTATGGGCCCGGGGATTCCATGGGCATCTACGCCATCTGGGCCGGCATGAAGTACCCCACCGACGCGGTGGCCATGAGCGACGGCATGACGGCGGTCCTGCTCGATCCCGATACCCTGGTGGGATGTGCGGAGAAGCAGCCCCTCCTGGCCGCGGGGCTGATGGCGGAGATCGGGCGCTTCACCGAGGCCTTCATCCGCAAGATCGAGATCGTCAGCGCCGGCACCGTGCCCCAGCGGGTGGCCACGCTGATGGCCATGCTGGTGGAACGCTATGGCGCGGAAGCCAAGGACGGCAAGGCGCGCCAGCCCATCTATCTGACCCTGGAGCAGATCGGCGAGATCGTCGACGCCCGCGTGGAAACCGTGGCCCGTGTGCTTGGCACATGGAAGCGGCAGGGATGGCTGTCCATCGACGCCGACGGCTACCACTTCACCCACTTCGACAAGGTGCGGTCGCTGACGCCGGCGTAGCCAACCGAAGGCGATAAAAAGGGGCCCCCTCGGGGGCCCCCGGCACCAGGTCGGAAGCGCTTACAGCACCATGCCCGGGTTGCCGCCCATGCCCACCACCTTGGGCTGGTTGAGGTTGACGGGCTTGATGACCTTCTGGTCCCGCAGGTACTCGGCCACCACGTCCCAGATGGGGGCGCCCTGGACGCCCTCGCCCACGGGGGCCCAGCCGGCCACCTTGTAGGACTTGTTGGGATCGACCGGCTTGCCCTTCAGCATCATGTTGGTGATGCGTTTGCCGATGGTCTTGTTGGGGTCGATGGTGTACTGGATGCCGCCCACGCGCACCATGTCGCCGCCCTGCTGGTAGTAGGGGTCGGCGTTGAACAGGTTGTCGCACACGTCTTCCATGATGGTGTGGATCTGCTCGCCCTTCATGGTGTTCAGGGTGGTGGCCGGATAGGTGATGGCCACCTGGTCCATGAGCCGCTCCATGGTGATGACGTCGCCGGAGAGCAGGCTGGTGCC
>CAZREY010000098.1:0-8250 GCA_964599015.1 uncultured Thiobacillus sp. | reverse complement strand
ACTCGTAGCCGGCGGCGGCGGCCTTGTCGAAATCGAACTCCTCGAATTGCCAGAAATAGCGGTTGTCGTCCCGGTAGGGCGCCGTGAGCACGTCCTTGCGGGGGTTGAAGGGGATGTTCTTGTCCTTGAAGCTGTGGGCCAGCGTGACGCCGATGTCCCAGGACACCTGGTTGTCGGCCAGCTTGTTGTCCATCACGGCCTGGGCAAAGAGGGCGCGGCCTTCCTTGATCCAGGCGTCATCGTCCTGGTAGGTCTCGTCCAGCAGGGCCCGGGCCAGGCGGTTGAGATAGTCGCCCATGGTCACGTTCTGGGCTGGCGTTACGGTGTGCAGCTTGGCCCACATGGCCTTGAGGCCGGGGAAGCGGCGGATGGACAGGGTTTCCACCCGGGCATCCTCGATGACGGAGATCACCGCCATCTGCATGGGATTCAGGGCCTCGGCGAAGATCAGCAGGGCGCCCAGGTTGAGGCCTTGCTCGTTGAGGTAAGGCTCCACCCCCAGCAGGCGCATAGTGACCGACAGCACCAGCACGATGGCCAGGTTGGTGGCGAGGAACAGGGCGATGCGTTTCATCAGGATCTCCCTAGAAAGCAATGGATCAGGTGCCGGTTGCGAGCTGCAGTGCGGTGTTGCGCAGGGTCCGGGCTAAAAATCGGGCCCGGCGCTGGCGGCCTAGGCTGCGCGCCACCGTGCGACCCACCCGGTCGGCGGCCCGGTCGATGGCGCGGTACAGGTCGGACTGGGTGTCCTCCACCACCACGTCCAGGGACGGCTCCAGCTTTACGCGGATGCGGCAGCGCTTGTCGACGCCGCCGCGCGGGCCGTTGATATCGGCGAGCAGCACCGCCACCCGGCTGACGTGGTGGGCGCTGCGGCCGAGCCCGAAGGCGAGGCGCCGCTCTGCGTAGTCGTGGATGGCGTCGGTGAGATCGAAACCCTGGCTCTGGATGTCGAGGTGCATGATCTGGCTCCTGGCGGTTGAACGACGAGCCCATGGTAAGCCCGGCCATACATCAATAAAATTCGAATATTCATGAATCTTTATTCGGTTTTCCCGAGCCAGGGAAATGCTCAACTACAAACAGCTGCACTACTTCTGGACTACGGCCAAGGCCGGCGGCGTGGCGCGCGCCAGCGAGCGCCTGCACCTCACGCCGCAGACCGTCAGCGGTCAGATCGGCCTGCTCGAGGAGACCCTCGGCGTACAGCTGTTCCGGCGGGTGGGCCGGCGGCTTGAGCTCACCGAGACCGGCCAGCTGATCCTGTCCTATGCCGACGAGATCTTCCAGGTGGGCGGCGAGCTGGAGGAGATCCTGCGCAGCCAGCCGTCGGGGCGCCCCTTCCTGTTTCGGGTGGGCATCGCCGACGTGGTACCCAAGACCATCGCCTATCAACTCCTCGCACCGGCCACCCGGCTGCCCGAGCCGATCCGCATGATCTGCCGCGAGGACAAGCTCCATGACCTGCTGGCCGAGCTGGCCATCCACCGGCTGGACATGGTGCTGGCAGACAGCCCGCTGCCGCCTGACACGGAGGTGAAGGGATACAGCCACCGGCTTGGGGCTTGCGGCATCCGCTTTTTCGCTGCACCGGCAGTGGCCGCCAAGCTGCGCGGCGGCTTCCCCGGCAAGCTGGACGGCGCGCCCATGCTGATGCCCAGCGAGGGTACGGCCATGCGCGCCGGGCTGCTGCGCTGGTTCGACACGGAGGGCATCCGCCCGCGCATCCTCGGCGAGTTCGACGACAGCGCCCTGATGAAGGCCTTCGGCGGCGGCGGCACGGGGGTGTTCCCCGCCCCCTCGGTAATCGCCGCCGAGGTCGTCCGCCAGTACAAGGTCAAGGACCTGGGCGGCACCGACGCCGTGCAGGAGCACTTCTATGCCATCTCCGTGGAGCGCCGCCTGCGCCATCCGGCCGTGTTGGCCATCAGCGAGGCGGCCCGGCGGGAACTGTTTGGCGGTAGCGGTTGACCGCCAATCCGGACTTGGGCATCTTCAATCCACGTTCAGGAGAACTCTCACCATGGACACCTACAGCAAACCCATCCAGGAACGCATCGACTGGCTGTTCAACATCGCCCGGCGCTATTCGGCCGACTTCTCCAGCCCGGAAACCTATCTCGCCCGGCAGCGCTACCTGGCCGCCCATCCCACAGACATCGTGGCCCTGAAATGCATGGACGGGCGCATCGATATCCCGGTGGCCACCAATACCCCGCCGGGCATCATCCAGCCCTTCCGCAACCTGGCAGGCATCTTCAACCTGGGCTGGCCGCACCTGAACGAGGTGCTCGTCCACCATGTGAGTCATATCGTGCGCACCGGCCGCCAGATCCTGGTGCTCATCACCTACCACTTCTCCAAGGGCGACCCCAGCCGGGGCTGCGCCGGCTTCAACTACGACACCGAAGCGGCCATCGCCCACAACCACAGCATCCAGGAGCAGTTCGAATTCATCTTCGGCCAGGGCCACAGCACGGTCTACCCCGTCGTGGTCGGCTTCGAGACGGACGAGGATGCCCTCATCCTGCACGGCAGCGACGGCGGACAGCTCAACCTTGCGGAAATCGCGCCGGACCAGGCAGACAGCCTGCGTCCCTGGCTCGCCGTCCTCTACCCGGACATGCCCGGCCAGATGCGCGAGGATCTCCTGCCCCTGCTGCGCGGTAATCTCGAGCGCATCGCCCACGTGCGCCAGCTCAACCGCACCCTGGACATCGAGCACCGCGAATGGATGATCTGACTGGGGCGCGGCTTCGACTTCCTGCACACCCCCAACCTGGCACTCATCATCGGCCCCTACAGCCCCAACCTGGCCGACCCCATCCGCAAGGCCGCCAGCATCATCCTCAACAACATGCAGACCGGCCGCATCCCCGACGACGGCTTCCTGCTGCTGGCCTCCTCACCCTACGAGCAGGTCGGCATGGACCGGGCCCGGGCAGAACTGAAGGCCCTTTTCATGTCCGAATTCACCGCCCAGGTCATCCAGAACGAATTCCCAGCCCTGGCGCGCAAGATGCACAGGCGTACCGCCGTGCTCAACTGGCATTCCCGCGCGCTGGAATTGACGGGCAGCTGAGGTCGTCCTCGACTGGTTTCGGCAACGCCGATATGGTCAGCAGAACCGGTTACAGGGCAAGCGCTGGCCTCGAGGGACGGTCAAGACGGGCGCCGCGAGAAATCGGAGTGTAGGCATCGAACCCCCGTGCCTGCAGACCCGCACATCCACCACAATCTCCGTATCAGCCGCCGGGCCCCGGCCTGGAGGTCCCCCCCCGGGTCCGCAAGGGCTTGCCGCGGGGCTTGTGTGAGCCGGGCAGGATGAGCGGGCCGTTTTCGGAAGCCGCCAGGGAACCCTCAGCGCAGGACTATGAACAACGCACCGACGCCCCGGCGGACGTTGAGCAGCATGGCATCGCCGCGGCGTGCCATGGCCGCTTCCGCGTCTTCCACGGAACGGACCGGGGCGCGGTTGATGGAGACGATGATGTCCCCCTCCCGCAGACCGGCGCGGTGGGCCGGGCTGCCCGGCTCGAGCTCGATGACCTGGACGCCTTCCACCTCGCCCGCCAGGGGATGGTTGGGGTCCATGTCCCCCAGTTCCGCCCCGGACAGGCGTTTGCTGAGCCTGCCGGCCTCGATGCGCTGGCCGCTGTAGGCCTCCACCTTGACCAGCACCTTCCTGGGGCGGCCTTCGCGCAGCACCTCCAAGGCCACCTGGCTGCCCAGTGGCAGCAGGCCGATGGCGTTGCGCAGTTCGCCCGAGTTCTGGACGGCGCGGCCATTGACATGGGTCACCACGTCGCCCGCCTTGAGCCCTGCCTTTTCCGCGGGCGACTTGGGCAACACCCGGGCGATGACCGCGCCATGGCGCTGCTCCAGCTTAAAGGCCTGGGCCAGCTCGGGGGTCAGGTCCTGGATCAGCACCCCCATCTGCCCGCGCCGCACCTCGCCGTGTTCCTTGATTTGGGCGAAGATGGCCCGGGCCATGTTGCTGGGGATGGCGAAACCGATGCCCACGTTGCCGCCGCCGTTGCCGCCAACGATGGCGGTGTTGATGCCGATGAGCTCGCCTTCCAGGGTCACCAGGGCGCCGCCGGAGTTGCCGGGGTTGATGGGGGCGTCGGTCTGGATGAAGTTCTCGTAGCCCTCGATGCCCAGGCCGGTGCGGCCCAGGGCGCTGACGATGCCGTAGGTGACGGTCTGGCCGAGGCCGAAGGGGTTGCCGATGGCCACCACGAAGTCGCCCACCCGCAACCGATCGGAATCGGCCATGGCGATGGCGGCGAGCCCTTCGGCCTTCACCTGGAGCAGGGCCACGTCGGTATCGGGATCGGCCCCTACCAGTCTGGCCTCCAGGCTACGCTGGTCCCGCAGGGTGACGGTGATCTCGTCCGCGCCTTCCACCACATGGTGGTTGGTCAGGATGTAGCCTTCCTTGGCGTCCACGATCACCCCCGAGCCCAGACTTTGGGACTGCCGCACCGACGGCTGGTCTGGCAGGTCGAAAAAGCGGCGGAAGAAGGGGTCGTCCAGCAGGGGGGTGCGCCGCAACCGCACGGTGGACTGGGTGGAGATGTTGACCACCGCCGGCAGCACCTTATCCAGCATGGGTGCAAGACTGTAGCCAGTGAGGGGCGGCGGGACGGCGGAGGATAGTGCCGCCGGGGCTGGGGGGACGGTGGCGGGGGAATCCTCGTCGTGGGCCCCCTGGCTGCAGGAGACGATGCCGAAGAGCAACAGGGCCGCGACCCAGAGGGGGAGTCTGCCGCCAATGGCGCGGGTAAACAGTTGTCTCATCTCATTTATCTCCTCTCGGTCGCCACGAGGTTCTTCCGTACCGTCTCAGCTGACCGTACCGAACGACGGGTCCTCGGCGTGGGGTAGCGACGGCAGCCCGGCCAGCTTCATGCCCTGCCGGATGGGACCGCCCGGGAACAGGGTAAACAGCCAGCGGCCACCCCCCTCGGCCTCGAACCGGTCTTCCAGCACCCGCAGCAGGCGGTAGGCATCCAGCTCGAGGCCACCATGGTGGATGGCGTGCTCGCGCAGGAAGTCCAGCACCCCAAAATGGGCATCGGTAAGGGTGAGACCTTCGGCCTCGGCCAGGCCGCGCGCGATATCGTGGGACCATTCGTCCAGTTCCACCACGTTGCCGTAGTGGTCACGTATCAGCTGTTTGCCCTGGATGGCTTCAAGGATGGGATGGGTCATTGTGATGCTCTCCTTGCGCTCTTGCGGGCGCGGGTCGACGGTCCGCGCTCAGTCTACCTTGATGGTGATGGCCTTGGGCCTGCCGGGCTCGGTCTTGGGCAACTCCACCCGCAACACGCCATTCTTGTAGGTGGCGCGGGCCTGGTCAGCCAGGACAGGCATCGGCAGCGGCACCACGCGGTGGAAGCTGCCATAGGCGCATTGCATCACCCGCCAGCGGCCCTCGGTGCTCTCCCGCTCGAAACGCTTCTCGCCGGAAACCACCAGGGCATCGTCCCGGACCTCGATCGCGATGTCCTCCTTGTCCATGCCCGGTACCTCCAGGCGCACCACCAGACGCTTGTCGTCCTCGAACACGTCGCCGCCCAGCATGGCCCAGCCGCGGCTGGGCAGCCAGGACGTGTCATCCACCTCGGCCTTGGCTGGCAGGTCGGTCTTCTCTCCCGCCTTGAACCGGGTCAGCGCCCCGGCGGCGGAGCGGGTGAGATGCCGCCAGCCCTCACTCAGGTTGTCCCACAGGGACCCGACACCTTCCTTCAGGGATTCCAGTTTCATCTCGGACCTCCTCGTTCAGTCATGGGGAGGGCGCCCCGTGCCCTCCCCGGAAGCACAACTTCAGGCCACCTTGACCTCGATGCGGCGGGGCTGCGCATGCTCGGCCTTGGGGATGCGCAGCTTGAGCACGCCTTGATGGAACTCGGCGCTCACCTTGCCGGTGTCCAGCTCCTTGGACAGAGTGAACACCCGGCGATAGCGCGGAAGGCTCACCTCGGCATGGCTGGCCTCCATGCCTTCCGGCATGTCCAGGGCAAGCTCGCCTTCGATGGTCAGGGTATCGGACTCGATCTGCAGGGCGAGCTTGTCCTTGGGCACTCCGGGCAGGTCGGCATACAGGGTGATGCCGGCGGCATCCTCGACCACATCCACTGGTGGCAGCAAGGCCGCCTCGTTGCGGGCCGATTCGGTGGTTTTGGTGACGGCAGTGGTTTCGCTCATGATCCTTCCTCCTTACTGAATGGTGATACGCCGCGGCTGCGCCTCTTCCCTGCGTTGGATGCGCACGTGCAGCACACCGTCCCGATAGGTGGCCTCCACGGCGTTGGGATCCACGTCATCGGGCAGGGAGACCACGCGGCGGAAACGGCCGGCGAAGCGCTCGTCGATGTGCAGGGTGGCCTGCTCGGGCACTTCGTCCGCCTTGCGCTCGCCGCTGATGGTGAGCACGCCCTTCTCGATCTGCACCTCGATGGCGGTGGGGTCCAGGCCCGGGGCGAAGGCGTAGACGTCCACCGAACGGGGGGTGCCGCCCACGTTCAGGGCCGGGTAGCCGCGGGTCAGGCCGCGTATGCTTGGGGTCAGATCGAAGGCCTGCAGCATCTCCCGCTGCAGTCGATCCATTTCCGCGAACAGGTCGCGGGGAAAAAGAGAACGATGATATGTTGCCATGTTTGCCTCCTTTCGATCGATGGCCGGCACCCCGCCGGGTGCCTTCGCTCGTGAAGATAGGGGGCCCGGAGTGGATTTCAAGCCCTTAATTACACGATGGTTATTCACATTTTCGCAACGATGCGTCCCCCCGCGGAACACCATGTCCCTTGACGAAACCTTGGCCCGGACCCATGGCACGGCCGGCCTCCCGGCCCCGGCGGAGGGCCGCCTTTCCGGGAGAAGCTGTCCATGACCGCCCTGCATGCCCACGCCTGGATCAATCGGCTCCAGACCCTGTTCCTGATTCTGACCCTATTGGGGGTCGCCACCCTGGCGGGGTGGCTGCTGCTGGGCACCGACGGGCTGTGGATCGCCCTGGGGGCCGCCGTGCTGGCGCTGTTGCTGGAGCCGGGCGCGGCCTCCTGGCTGACCCTGCGCCTGTACCGGGCCCGCCCCTTGTCTGCGTCTGCCGCCCCCGACCTGTGGCACACCCTGGACGTGCTGGCGCGACGGGCGGGCCTGCCAGCCACCCCCATCCCCCACTACGTGCCCAGCCCCCTGCTCAACGCCTTCGCCGTGGGCAACCGGCAACACGCCGCCATCGCCCTCACCGATGGCCTGCTGCGGGGCCTGTCAGGGCGCGAGCTCACGGGTGTGCTGGCCCACGAGGTGGCCCACATCGCCCACGGCGATCTCCGGGTAATGGGACTGGCGGACTATGTCAGCCGCCTGACCAGCCTCCTGGCTTTGGCGGGGCAGTTCATGCTGATCCTGGCCCTGTCCTGGATGTGGATCATGGCGATAGAGATCAACTGGTGGGGGCTCATCCTGCTGGCCCTGGCCCCCCATATCGCCCTCCTGGCCCAGCTGGGACTCTCCCGGGTGCGTGAATTCGACGCCGACCGGGAGGCCGCCCGGCTCACCGGCGACCCGGAAGGCCTGGCCTCGGCCCTGGCCCGCATCGAGGGCGTGAGCCGCTCCTGGCGCGGCCTGCTGCTGCCGGGCTGGGGCAACCCGGAACCCTCATGGCTGCGCACCCACCCCGCTACCGAAGCGCGCATCCGCCGGCTGCTGGCCCTGTCCGATGGTGCAAGGCACGGCGAGGCTTGGTCGCCAACCGCCACCTGGCAGGCAGTGGACTGGCCGCCACCGGCATTCGGGCGGCCGCGCTGGCGCTTGGGAGGGTTCTGGCGATGAACGCGTGGTCCGCATCCGGCGCGGAAGAGCCCATGTCTTGAGAGGGAGACACCATGAAACAGCATCTCGACGAACTGCTCGCCCGACTGCGCGCCCTGCATGAGGAGATCGAGGCGGAATACCTGGAGGCCCGCCAGGAGCTGGCCAGGAAACGTCTGGCCCTGGCCGACGAGTTCCCGCGCCAGCAGCGCCGCTACAAGGTGGGCCTCTTCCGCTACCTGCGCCGCACGCGACTCCTGGTGGCCCTCACCTCGCCGGTCATCTACCTGGGCTGGATACCCTTCCTGCTCATGGACCTGTTCGTCACCCTGTACCAGGCCATCTGTTTTCCGGTGTACCGCATTCCCAAGGTGTGGAGTTGCCCCGATTCCACGGACACCTTAGCGTTCGACAAAGGAGTCCGAAATG
>CAZREY010000097.1:0-8278 GCA_964599015.1 uncultured Thiobacillus sp. | reverse complement strand
TCCCGCTTGCGGGCGAGGGGAGCGTCAAGGGCCGCTGGCGCAGCCTGCTTGTGGGTAGGCAATCTACGCATGTTGCCTCCGGGGCTGGCCCGCCCAGGCCGCCAGGCCCGTCAGGGCCAGTACGCAGAGGGTCAGGAGGATGGACAGGGTGGCGCCGAAGGGCCAGTCCCGCACCCCCAGGAACTGGTCCTTGATGAGGTTGCCGATGAGCATGTCCCGGGTGCCCCCCAGGATGTCGGGAATGGCGAACATGCCCAGCACGGGGATGAACACCAGCACCGAGCCGGAGAACACCCCGGGCAGGGACAGGGGCCAGGTCACCCGCCAGAAGCGCCGCCAGGCATTGGCCCCCAGGTCCTGGGCCGCGTCCAGCAGCACCGGGTCGTGCTTCTCCAGGTTGGTGTACAGGGGCAGGATCATGAAGGGCAGGTGCACGTACACCATGCCCACCAGCACGGCGAAGGGGGAGAACAGCAGGCTCACGGGCGGCAGGCCGAAGGCCCCCAGCAGGCCGTTCACCGCCTGGGCCAGTCCGGCCTGGGGGCCCAGGATGATCATCCAGGCGTAGACCCGGATGAGGAAGTTGCTGGCGAAGGGCAGGATCACCAGCAGCACCAGCAGGTCCCGGTGCCGCCTGGGGCTGCGGGCGATGAGCCAGGCCACGGGATAGGCCATCACCAGGCAGATGAAGGTGGAGACGGCGGCCACGGCGAAGGAGCGCAGGAAGATTTCCGTGAACAGGAAATCGCTGAAGAAGAACTGGTAGTTCTCCAGGGTCAGGCCATGCTCCCGGCCATCGCCGGGATCGGTGAGGGGGGCCAGGCCGCCGAACTCCCCCGGATACTGGAAGGACGCCAGCACCACGATCAGGGCCGGCACCAGGAAGAAGGCCAGCAGGAACACCGTGGGCGGCGCGGTGACCGCCCACCGGGTCAGCCTGTTCTCACTCGTCTCGGACATAGTGCCCCGCGTCCCGGGCCCAGCTCACCGTCACCCGGTCCCCCACCTCGAAGAAACGGGCCCGGCCCGGGGCGTCGTTGGGCCGCAGGGCCGCCATTTCCCGGCCGTTGTCCAGGGCCACCTGGTAGGTGGTGACGTCGCCCACGTAGAGAAAATCCTTCACCGTGCCGGGGAAGCGGTTTTCACCGGCGGACGGCGCCTCGGCGGCGCCGATGCGCACCTGCTCCGGGCGCAGGGCCAGCACGCCGGCGTCCCCCGCCCGGGCGCCCTCCGGGGCCGGCGCCAGGATTTCCCCCAGGCCCGCCGCCTCCAGGCGCAGGCGGCCGTCGATACGCTCCGCCACCCGGGCCTCCAGGAGGTTGCAGTTGCCGATGAAGTCCGCCACGAAGCGGTTCCTGGGAAAGCCGTAGATCCTCGACGGCTCGTCCAGCTGCTCGATGCGCCCCCGGTTCATCACCGCGATGCGGTGGGACAGGGCCAGGGCCTCGGGCTGGGCGTGGGTGACGAACACGAAGGTGACGCCCACGTCCCGCTGCAGCTTGATGAGCTCCAGCTGCATCTCCTCCCGCAGCTTCAGGTCCAGGGCCCCCAGGGGCTCGTCCAGCAGCAGCAGTCGGGGCTTGTTCACCAGCCCCCGGGCCAGGGCCACCCGCTGCTTCTGGCCGCCGGACAGCTCATGGGGATAGTGGTCCGCCAGTTCGGCAAGATGCACCTGCTCCAGGGTCTCGACCACGCGGCGCTTCAGTTCCGCCTTCGCCACCTTCGCCATGCGCAGGGGAAAAGCCACGTTCTGGCCCACGGTGAGGTGGGGGAACAGGGCGTAGCTCTGGAACACGGTATGGGATGGGGCGCTTTTCCGCCGGGGTGTCCACCAGGTCCTTGCCGTCCAGGAGGATCTGGCCCCCGTCCGGCAGGTCGAAGCCGGCGATCATGCGCAGGATGGTGGTCTTGCCGCAGCCCGAGGGCCCCAGGAGGGTGAAGAACTCGCCGCTTTCCACCGCGAAGCTGACGTCCCGCACCGCCTCGAAGTCGCCGAAGCGGCGGGTGATATGGCGAATCTCGAGTAGGGCCATGATCTCTGGAGCGGGGACGCGGCAACACATGAAGCCTAGACACGCGAAGCCTATCACCGGCGCCCCCCGGGGGGTATCGGCGGAGAGGCCCCGCCGCCCACGGAATCCCTCCCCATGGCATGGTTGATTTGGACTAGGGGCTGGGCTAGCGTGGCAAAAACCCGACTAATTTGGTCGGGAAAAGTGAGGGGATACACATGGACATGGTCAAGGTGAAATTTCCGATCCGCCCGTTCGTGCTGCTCTTCGGCCTGGTTGCGCTGCTGATCCTGGGGGGCGCCTGGTATGTGGGCAATGAGCGGATTTCCGGGGAGATGGACATCATCCGCACCCAGGAAATCGGCAACGTCATCATGGGGGTTCGCCGGCTGGACGACGAACTGGGTGTTCCCCTGCACCAGTTGCGCACCCTGGCGGACACGCCCGCCGTGCGGGGGGCCATCGACCGGGGCGGTGGGGCCGACATCCGCGCCCTGGAGGAGGAATTCCGCTCCCTGCTGGCCTACGGTGGCACCTATGACAAGGTGCGCTGGGTCGATGCCGAGGGCATGGAGCGGCTGCGCGTCAACAACGTGGGCGGCGGTCCGGTTCCGGTGCCCCCGGACCGCCTGCAATCCCTGGCGGACAGCTACTACTTCAAGAAAACCATGGCCCTGCAGCCGGGGCAGATATTCATCTCCCCCCTGGACCTGAACGTGGAGAACGGCCGGGTGGAGGTGCCCCACAAGCCGGTGTTGCGGCTGGCCACGCCGATCCGGGATGCCACGGGCCAGGCGCGGGGGGTGCTGGTGCTCAACATCGATGCCCGCAAGATGCTGGCCGCCTTCACCGAAAGCATGATGGATGCCCGCCACCACGCCATGCTGCTGAACAGCGACGGCTACTGGCTGGTGAGCCCCAAGCCGGATGAGGCCTGGGGTTTCATGTTCCAGCGGCGGGATACCCTGGCGGCGCGCAACCCCGTGGCCTGGGAAGCCATCTCCGCCATCCCCACGGGGCAGGTGGAAGGCGGCGCGGAAGGGGGGTTGTGGACCTGGAGCACGGCCTACCCCCTCAAGGTCAGGGACAACAGCGTGGTCACGGACGTGCCCCACTGGCTGGTGGTGACCCACCTGCCCGACAACCAGCTGGCCCTGATCCGGCAGGATGCCTGGATCACCGTGGGTGCCAGCGCCCTGGTCATGCTGCTGCTGTTCGGCGCCCTGACCGCCTGGCTATCCCATGCCCTGGTGGGGCGCACCCGGGCCAGGGTGGAAGCGGCCCGGGCCCAGGCCGAGGCCAAGGCCGCCAACCGGCTGTACGAGGCGCAGAAGCGCTTCCGCCTGGTGGTGGAGGCCAATGCCAACGGCCTGCTGGTGGTGAACGACAAGGGCCGCATCGAGATGGCCAACCCGGCCCTGGAGCGCATGTTCGGCTACGGCCAGGGGGAGCTCATCGGCCAGCCCATGGAAGTCCTGTTGCCCGAATCGGAACGGGGCCGGCACGAGCAATACCGCGCCGGCTACATGCGTTCCCCCGAGGCCCGGCCCATGGGGGCGGGGCGCGACCTGCACGGCCGGCGCAAGGATGGCGGCGTGGTGCCCATCGAGATCAGCCTGAGTTCCTTCGTGGAGAACGGCCGGCGTTATGTGGACGCGGTAGTGGCGGACATCTCGGCCCGCAAGCAGATCGAGGAACGCCTGCGGCGCAGCGAGGCGCATCTGCGATTGCTGCTGAACACCAACCCCAACGGCCTGCTGGTGCTGGACGACCGGGGCCGCATCCAGATGACCAACCCGGCCCTGGATGCCATGTTCGGCTATGGCCCGGGGGAGCTGATCGACGAGCCCATCGAATCCCTGGTGCCGGAAACGGGCACGGGCCTCCAGGCCGCGTTCAGCGGCGACCGGCCGCGGCATCCCGTCGTCATGATGCTGGGCAGGGGGCATTTCCTGCGGGGACGCCGGAAGGACGAAAGCACCTTCCCCATCGAAATCAGCCTGTCCGGCTTCAACGAGGAGGGCCGCGTCTTCGTCCAGGCCACGGTCATCGACCGCCGGGAACGCATCGCCGCCTGAGGGCGATCCCGCCGGACGATGGGCGCGCCACCCGCAGGCCCCGGAAACGGGGCCTGTTTTTTGTTGCCTCCGCGTTTCGCCAGGCGTCCCGGGCCCCATAGAAGCCATCCATCCCCCCAACCCCGTTTACCCGCGCCCGGCGTTTATACGCATGCCCATGGACGATTCCCGCACCGACGAAGCGCTGATGCTCGCCTACCGCGACGGCGATGCCTGGGCCTTCGAAGTGCTGTATGGGCGCTGGCGGGGGCGGCTGTACCGCTATCTGGCCCACCAGGCGATGGAGGCGGCGGACGAGTTGTTCCAGGACGTGTGGCTGCGGGTGGTCAATGCCCGGGCGGGCTACGAGGCCACGGCCAAATTCTCCACCTGGCTGTTCCGCATCGCCCACAACCGGCTGGTGGACCATCACCGGGCCCGGGGCCGGTCCATCCTGGAACCGGCGGGCGGCGCGGAGGATGACCCGGAAGAAGACCCGGTCAACAAGCTGCCCGCGCCGGAGTGGGAATCCCCCCCCGCCCTGCTGGAACGGCGGGAAGCGGCCCGGCACATCCTGGGCTGCCTGGCGGCGCTGCCCCCGCCCCAGCGGGAAACCTTCCTCATGGCGGAGGAGGGCGGCATGGGCCTGGAAGAGATCGCCAGCGCCACCGGCGTGGGGCGGGAGACCGCCAAGAGCCGCCTGCGCTACGCCCTGGACCGGTTGCGCAAATGTCTGGCGGCATTGAGAGGAGCCTGAGGCCATGGAAGAACGTGACCCACACCTGAGCCAAGCCTACCGGGAAGCCGATCACCCGGAGCCGTCCCCGGCCCTGGACGCCCGTGTCCTGGAAGCCGCCCGGCAGGCCGTGGCCCGGCCCTCCGTCCGCGGGCATGCGCGCAAACCCGCCCGCTGGTTCGCCTGGGCCCTGCCCCTGTCCACCGCCGCCGTGCTGGTGCTGGGCATCACCCTGTTGTTCGAGGTGCAACGGCAGGCGCCGGAATTCATGGAAGCGCCCGGGGCGATGCCCCCGTCGGCCCGGTCCGAAATGGCCGACGCGGCCCCCGCGCCCACGCCCGCCGAGCCCACGGTGGCGTCCAAGCACCTGGCGGAAGCGGAACCCGCGCCCCAGGCCGGGATGACCGGGCCTGCCGAAAGGGCGGATGAAAGTGCGCCGGCGGATGGGGAGGCGGCGCACCGGGCGGCGGCGGCCGGCGCCCCCGAGCCCCAGCCGTTCCCGGCCCAGGCGGCAGCCAGGGCCGAGGCCCCCCCCGCGCCCCGGGCCCTGCCCATGGCTACCCGGGATGCCGCTGAAAGCGCCGCGAATCTGGCGGGCCCGCCCACTGCTCCCCTGGCGGCGCCCTCTCCGGCCGGGGTCGTTCCACCGGGCCGGGAGAGCGCGCCCGCCTTGGGCCAGGCCCCGGGCCAGCGCAAGGCCGAAAAGGTGGCGGAGAGGCCGGAACAGATGGTGGAGACGATCCGCCGGTTGCTGCGGGAAGGGCGCCCGGACGAGGCCCGCAAGGCACTGGAGAAACTGCGGCGGGCCTACCCGGGGTTCACATTGCCGGAGGATTTGCAGGGCCTGTAGTTCGTGCCTGCGCATCATCGGCGGCAGCGGTTGTCGTCAACCCCTCGTTAACCCCATTCCCCCTTCCCCGTCGTTTAAGCGGATGTCCTTCCTCAACCAACAAGGAGCCCATCATGCTTGCACGACTCTTCGCCCTTTCCCTCGGCCTCCTGGCCGCCGCCCCATTTGCGTCACTCCCCGCCCACGCTGGCCGGCTGGTGGACCTGGAGATCGTCGACCGGTCCACGGGGGAGACCCTGGACATCCACCGGCACCGGGGCCAGCAGTACGTGGCGGGCAATCCGGGGGACCGCTACGGGGTGCGGCTGGTGAACCGCACGGGGCAGCGGGTGCTGGTGGTGCTGTCCGTGGACGGAGTGAACGCGGTGACCGGCGAGACGGCGTCGCCGGACCAGTCCGGCTATGTGCTGGGCCCCTGGGAACAGGCGGAGATCACCGGCTGGCGCAAGAGCATGCGGGAGGTGGCCCAGTTCTACTTCACCGCCCTGCCGGATGCCTACGCCGCCCGCACGGGCCGGCCGGACAACGTGGGGGTGATCGGCGCGGCGGTGTTCCGGGAGAAGGTTTACGCGCCCCAGCCCATGCCCTATCTGACCGAGGCCGCGCCGGCCGGCCGGGCCCAGGGCGGCGCCGCGGAATCAGCGGCGGATGCAGCGGCGCCGGCGGCCATGGCCCAGCGCAAGGCGGAGCGGCTGGGCACGGGCCACGGCGAGCGGGAATACGCGCCCATCCGCTACACGGAGTTCGAGCGGGCCGACGCCGCGCCGGCGGAGGTGGTGAGCGTGCGTTACGACAGCCGGCCCAACCTCATGGTCCGGGGCGTGATTCCCAAGCCCCGTCCTGTGCGCCCCTATGGGCCCGAGCCCCAACCCTTCCCGGGGCAGTTCGTGCCGGACCCCCAGGGGTGATCTCTGCAAGGGTTATTGATCCGGAACGATTGGATTTAACCCCACCCTCTCCGGCGCTGCCGCGCACCCCTCCCCCGCATGCGGGGGAGGGGCTGGGGGAGAGGGGGGGTTAGAGGCTGATGAGATTGGCGGCCACCAGCGCGGCCAGCAGCACGGCGATGGCCGCCAGCCAGCGGTTCCGGGCCTGCTGCTGGCGCAGCATCACTTCCAGGCCGGATTCCAGTTTTTTCAGCCGGTCGGTTCGCAGGGCCTGGTGGGCCAGGCGGGGCAGCTGGGGCACCAGGGCGCCCCAGTAGGGAGCCTCTTCCCTGAAGGTGCGCAGCCAGCCGCGCCATCCGATCTGCTCGTTCATCTTGGCCGTGGACCACAGGTCCAGGTCCGGGTCCAGTTCCCGGCCCAGGCCCTCGATGTTGAGCAGGGTCTTCTGCAGCATCACCAGCTGGGGCTGGATTTCCATGCCGAAGCGGCGGGAGGTCTGGAACAGGCGCAGCAGCACCTTGCCGAAGGCGATCTCCTTCAGGGGCCGGTCGAACACGGGCTCGCACACGGCGCGGATGGCGGCCTCGAACTCATCCACCCGGGTGTCCGCGGGCACCCAGCCGGAGTCCAGATGGGTCTGGGCCACCTTCTTGTAGTCCCTTCTGAAGAAGGCCAGGAAGTTCTGGGCCAGGTAGTTCTTGTCCAGGTCGTTGAGGGTGCCCATGATGCCGAAATCCAGGGCCACGTACTTGCCCTCGCGCGTCACCAGGATGTTGCCCGGGTGCATGTCGGCGTGGAAGAAGCCGTCCCGGAACACCTGGGTGAAGAAGATCTCCACCCCGGCCCGGGCCAGGCGGGAGAAGTCCACCCCCTGGCGGCGCAGTTCGTCCATCCGCGAGATGGGGGTGCCGTCCATCCAGGTCATGACCATGACCTGGGCGTCGCAGTAGTCCCAGTACACCTCGGGCACGGCCAGCAGGGGGGAGCCCTTGAAGTTGCGGTGGAGCTGGGAGCAGTTGGCCGCCTCCCGCATCTGGTCCAGCTCGTCCCCCAGGTGCTTGGCGAACTCGGCCACCACCTCCTTGGGCTTGAGGCGCTTGCCGTCCCACCACAGGGTTTCCACCAGGCCCGCCAGGGCTTGGAGCAGCTTCACGTCCTGGCCGATGACCTTGCCGATGCCGGGGCGCAGGATCTTGATGGCAACCGCGTCTCCCGTTTTGAGCCTTGCTCTGTGCACCTGGGCCACGGAGGCGGAGGCCACGGGCACGGGGTCGAATTCGGCGAACACCTCCTCCACCGGGCGGCCGTAGGCCCGGCGCAGCACCGCCAGGGCCTGGTCGCTGGGGAAGGGGGGCACCCGGTCCTGCAATTTCGCCAGTTCGTCGGCGATGTCCGGGGGGATCAGGTCCCGCCGGGTGGACAGCATCTGGCCGAACTTGATGAAGATGGGGCCCAGGGATTCCAGGGCCAGGCGCAGGCGCTCCCCCCGGGGGCGCGAGAGTTTCCGCCAGAAGAACAGGGCCTGTACCATCCAGCGCACGAGGCGTACCCGTTCGTGGCCCAGGAAGAATTCATCCAGGCCGTAGCGGGCGCCGGTGACCCAGATGCGGAGGATGCGGAAGAGGTACATCAGGGGGTCACTTCGATGAGCGTCTGTCTTCAAGCACTGACAGCCGCGCCTCCAGACGGTCCGCGTCTTCCCGCAGGCGGTCCACCCCGGCGATGAACTCCCGTAC
>CAZREY010000096.1:0-8319 GCA_964599015.1 uncultured Thiobacillus sp. | reverse complement strand
GCTGGCAGTCATAGTACTGCCCGCCCTCCAGGGCCGCCCTCAGGACGGCCTCCCCCCTGGCCCGGTCATCTGGATGCACGCCGTTCAGGAAAATCGCGTAGCTGGGTGTCAGGGCGCCCGGCTCGAAGCCCCACAGGCGGTAGTGCTCGTCGGACCAGCGCAGCGCGTCCGTGACGGGATTCCAGTCGAAGCTGCCCAGATGGGCCACCCGCTGGGCCATGGACAGGTTGCTCTCGCTCTGGCGCAGGGCCTCCTCCGCCAGCTTGCGGGCGGTGATGTCCTGGACCACCCCCAGCATGTGGGACGGGGAGCCGTCCGGATCCCGGGTCACGTCCCCCCGTTCCAGCAGCCAGCGCACCGTGCCGTCCGGCCACAGGCAGCGGTGTTCGATATCGTACTTTTCACCCCGTTCCACGCAGGCATGGACCGCATCCGTCACCCGCTGCCTGTCTTCCGGGTGCACGGCCTGGATGAATTTGTCATAGGACGTCTCCGTCAGGCCCGAGTAGCCGAACAGGGGGGCGATGCGCTCCGACCAGTAGAGGTGGCCGGTCTTGATGTCCCAGTCCCAGGTGCCGATATCGGCATAGGCCTAGCTGCGCCGCAAGCGCTCCTCGCTGAGCCGCAGGGCCCGCTCGGTGTCGTAGCGGGCGGTCACGTCGTTGGCCACGCCGACGAAATGGCTCAACCGGCCCTCATCGTCCAGCACCGGCGTGATGGAGAAGTCGTTCCAGAACAGGCTGCCGTCCTTGCGGTAGTTGCGCAGCAGGGCCCGGGCCGGCCGCCCCTCCCGCAGGGCCGAACGGATTTCCTCCAGGCCCGGCTGTTCCCTGTCGTCCCCCTGGAGGAAGCGGCAGTTGTAGCCCAGCAGCGCTTCACGGCCATAGCCGGTCAGGCGCGAGAAGGCGGGATTGACATAGATGAGGGGGGTATCCGGTTGGCGGGCATCGGCGATGGCGATGCCGTCCACGCTGGCCTCCAGGGCCTTGCCCAGGAGACGCAGCCGGGATTCCGCCTCCTTGATGGCGGTGATGTCGGTGCGGATGGAGACATACTGATAGGGCAGGCCGTCATCCCCCGCGAAAGGCACGATGGTGCCCCGCACCCAATAGAGGGTGCCGTCCTTGCGGCGGTTGCACAGTTCGCCCTGCCAGATCAATCCGCTGCTGATCCGGGCCCACAGGTCCCGGTAGAAGGCGGGGTCATGGTGATCCGATTTCAGCATGCGGTGGTTCTGCCCGATGAGCTCGCCGCGCTCATACCCGCTGATTTCGCAGAGCTTGTCGTTGGCGTAGGTGATGTTGCCCTGGGCGTCCGCCACGCTGACGATGGCATGCTGGTCCAGGGCGGCCATGAGCCGCTCCATCTCCAGTTGGTGCCGCCGCAGGGCGCTGCGGCTTGACTCCAGTTGATCCTGGATGCGGGCGCGGGCCATGACATGGTGGATGGCACGACGCAGGGGGCCCGGAGCAACCCCGCCTTTGCCAAGGGCGTCCTGGGCATCCGGATCGGCGGCCCCGGCCTCCTCCTTCCCCGCCTCCTCGTCCAACAGGAGGATGACGGGCATGCGGCAGCCCATGGACCTGGCCGCGCGGAGCAGGCGGTCTCCCCCCGGCGCTTTCACCTGCACGCCCAGCAGGCAGAGGTCATGCTCACCGGCCAGTAGCGCCCTCAATGCCGGTTCGCCATGGCTTTCGGTATCGATGCGTCGGGTCAGGCCCAACCCCTCCAGGACCCGGACCACCCGATCCAGCGCCTGCGCATCCTCCTCGACGACCAGTACGTCCAGCACCGGCTCGTCACCCGTGTTCATTCACTCCGCTCCTCAATCCATGACGTTCCCTCACGGGTACCAGTGCGTTTTCGGCAGGCGAAAATATAACTTTAGTAGTACATATCGCGACATGCCGGTTCGGCCGCTTCAGTACACCAGGTTCAGCATCAGCAGCATCACCGCCAGGAACAGCACGGTCATGATGCCGCCGGCCCGCATGTAGTCCGCCACCCGGTAGCCCCCGGGGCCCATGATCAGGGCATTGACCTGGTGGGTGGGCAGGAAGAAGGAATTGGAGGTGGCCAGCGCCACGGTGAGGGCGAACACCGCAGGGTTGGCCCCCGCGCCTATGGCGATGTTGACCGCCAGGGGCACCAGCAGCACCGTGGCGCCCACATTGGACATGACCAGGGTGAAGAAGGTGGCCAGGGCGGCGATGGCCAGCTGCAGCACCCAGGTGGGCACGCCACCCAGCAGGCTCAGGGTCTGCTGGGCGATCCAGGCGGCGGTGCCGCTGGTCTCCACCGCCAGGCCCAGGGGGATGAGGCTGGCCAGCAGGAACACGGATTTCCAGCTCACCGCCTGGTAGGCCTCCTCGATGCGCAGCACCCCGGACAGGATCATGCCGATGGCGCCGGCCATGAGGGCGATGGACAGGCGGATGTCCGTGAACAGCACCATGAACAGAGCCACGCCGAAGAAGGCCAGGGCCGGGGCCACCTTGTGGGGACGCAATTCCTCGTGGGGATACTCGGTGGTGATGACGGCGAAGTTCCGGTCCTTTTCCAGGTGGGCCAGGGCCTCCCAGGTGGTGTGCACGATGAGGGCGTCGCCGGCCTTCAGGGGCAGGTCGCGGATGCCCTCCCCCTCCCTCAGGGTCTCGCCGCCCCGGTGCAGGGCCACCATGGCGATACCGTAGGTCTTGCGCATCCACAGATCCCGGGCGCTCTGGCCGATGAGCTTGGAGCGGGGCGGGATCACCACCTCGGCGATGCCGGCCCTGGTGGCCGCCAGGGACTCGGCGAAGGTCTCCAGGTCGTCCCGCAGTTCCAGCCCGTTGTCGGCGATGAAGTCCCGCATGTTTTCCGGGGAGGCCAGGATGCCCATCACCATGCCCGCCTGGATGCCCAGGTCCCGTGCCAGGCTGCCGGGCCCCACCCTCAGTTCCTCGCTGCTGCGCTGGGCGGCGATGACCCGCACCTTCCACCGCTTCTCCAGCTGGTCGAACATCTGGCCGATGAGTGGGGAGTCGGCCGGCACCACCGCCTCGAACAGGCCGTAGTCCAGGCCGTAGAGGTCCTGGAAGTACTTCATGGTGTTGGCGCCCGTGGTGACGCCTTCGCTCTTGCCGCTGGGCAGGACGAATCGCCCGGCCAGGACGAAATAGGCGATGCCGGTGGCGAGGAGAGCGACGCCGATGGGGGTCACGGAGAAGAGGGACCAGGTCTCCATCCGCTGCTCCGGCGGCAGGGCGTGATTGGAGGTGAGGATGAGGTCGTTCAGCAGGATCAGGGGGCTGGAACCCACCATGGTGATGGTGCCCCCCAGGATGGCGCAGAAGCCCATGGGCATGAGCAGGCGGGACATGGGCAGGCCGGTGCGGGCGGAGATGCGGCCCACCACCGGCAGGAACAGGGCGGCGGCGCCCACGTTCTGCATGAAGCTGGAGATGAAGCCCACGGTGCCGGAGATGGCGGGGATGACGCGGGCCTCGGTCTGGCCCGCCAGCTTCAGGATGGTGCCCGCCACCTGGCTCATGAGGCCGGTCTTGTCCAGGCCGGCGCCGATGATCATGACGGCGATGATGGACATGACCGCGTTGCTGGAAAAGCCCCGGAACAGCTCGGAGGCGGGCACCAGGGGCTGGGCCAGGCCCAGGACGTCGCTGAAGCCGCTGATGAGGCCCAGCAGCACCATGACGCTCACCGCCGCCACGTCCACCCCCACCACCTCGAAAGCGAACAGGAACACCGTCAGCAGGAGGATGCCCACGACCACGGCAATTTCCACACTGGGCACCACGCTGGCGGCAAACAGGCCAGTGCCCAGGAAGATCAGGGCGGCGATGAGCGTTTTTGGGGACAGCCTGGACATAAGCACTTCCTCTTGCCATGAACAAAAAAAACAGGCCGCCGGGCGTACGCCCGACGGCCCCTGGCGACTTCTCAGCCCTGGCGCAGGCTGATGACCGGCCATCCCTCCGACTCCGCATGGGCCCGCAAGGTGGCGTCCGGATCCACGGCCACGGGATGGTGCACGTGGGCCAGCAGGGGCAGGTCGTTGAGGGAGTCGCTATAGAACCAGCTCTCCGTCACATCCGCCCAGGACTTGCCCCGGGCCGCCAGCCACTCCTCCAGACGGGTCACCTTGCCCGCCTTGAAGGAGGGGGTGCCGGCCACCCTGCCGGTGAACTGGCCGTTCCGCTCCTCCGGTTCGGTGGCGATCAGGTGTTCCACCCCCAGGTGGCGGGCGATGGGAGCGGTGACAAAGCTGTTGGTGGCGGTGACGATGACCTTCACATGGTCCTTGTGCCGGTCCAGCAGGGCGGCGGCCCCCGGAGCCACCATGGGGATCACCTTGCGGGCCATGTAGTCGGCATGCCAGGCATCCAGCTGGGCGCGGGTATGGCGCGCCAGGGGCTTCAGCTGGAAGTCCAGGAACTCGTGGATGTCCAGGGTGCCTGCCTTGTACTGGTCGTAGAAGGCCTGGTTGCGGGCCTCGTAGACCTCCCGGTCCAGGACGCCCTGCTCGATGAGGTACTGGGCCCATTCAAAGTCGGAATCGCCGGCCAGCAGGGTGTTGTCCAGGTCGAACAGGGCAAGACGCATGACGGCTCCATCAGTACTTTCTAATAAAATCGGCCGATATTTTACTCGACACCGATCCAAGTCCTTTTTCGACTCCCGCCCCGTGAACCTGCTTTCCGCCCACATTCCGACGCTCTGGCTCTGGCTCTTCTGGCTGGGCGCCCTGGGGCTGGCCCTGCTGCTGGCGCGCCGGGCGGCCTGGCCCATGCTGCTGAACCGGGCCAACCTGAACATCTTCCTGGGGGCCACGGTGGCGGTGCTGGGGCTCTGGCTCATCAAGGCCGGCATCAAGCCCGGCCTCAACTTCCATCTGCTGGGGGCCACGGCCCTGACCCTCATGTTCCGTCCCCTCTTCGCCCTGCTGGCCCTGGGCCTCATCACCGCCGCCATCAGCCTGTGGCAGGGGCAGTACGCCGCTTTCGCCGCCAACTGGCTGCTCATGGGCGCCCTGCCGGTGGGGGTGAGCTGGGCCATCTACCGCCTGGTGGACAGCAGGCTGCCCAACCACCTTTTCATCTACATTTTCCTCAATGCCTTCTTCGGCGCGGCCATCGCCATCATGGCGGTGGGCCTGGTGTCGACGGGCTTCATCGCCCTGTCCGGCGCCTACACCCTGGATTACCTGCTGGAGGAATACTTGCCCTACTACCTGCTCATCGCCTGGGGCGAGGCCTTCGCAACGGGCATGATGGTGACCTTGATGGTGGTGTGGCGGCCCGAATGGATGGCCACCTTCGACGACAAGCGCTACCTCAGCCGGTAAAGCGGCGGCGGTGCGCAAAATAATCCAATCCATCCAACACCTTACGCGGTCCTCTGTTCTAGAATCGGTCCATCCTCCCCTGGAGCTTCGGGCATGCGCACCTTCCTCCCCGCCGAGATCGGACCGCATCTGCTGGATGAACCCCTGCCCCACGACCTGTACAACCGGCAGGGTGTGCTGATTGCCCGCGGCGGCAGCGTCATCTCCGATCCCGCGCGTCTGGAGCAGCTGGCCGATCTGCGCCTGTTCCGGCCCAGTGTCCCGGACGAACCCAGTCAAGCCACGCCCTTCCAGGCCCTGAGGGAAATCGCGCGCCAGTACGACGCGCTGCTGGACGACCGGAACGGACTCGATATCCAGGCGGTGCTGGCCCTGGCCGCCGCCCTGCGCCAGCTGGTCCAGGGCCACCCCGAACTGAGCATAGGCATGTCCAATCTGCTGGACATGCCCAGCCTGGCACGCCGCCACAGCCTCCATACGGCCACGGTGAGCATCCTGCTGGCCCGGGAGATGGGCATGGCCGAAGCCGCCCAGCACACCGTGGCCTGTGCCGCCCTGACCATGAACCTGAGCAGCCACGACCTCCAGGACAGGCTGGCGCTCTCCAGCGAGAAACCGGAGGCCCCGGACCAGGCGGAACTGCGCATGCATGCCTGGCACAGCGCGGAAACCCTGACCCGGCTGGGCGTCAACAACGCCCGCTGGTTGCTGGCGGTGAGCCAGCATCATGAAAACATGGATGGCAGCGGCTACCCCTTTGGCATCGTCGGCGCCGCCATCACCCTGGAAGCCCGCATCCTGCGCGCGGCGGACGTGTGGTGCGCCCTGCTCAGCCACCGCCCTCGCCGCACCTGCCGCTATCCCCGCCAGGCGCTGCGGGAACTGTTCCGGCGCGAGCGGGGCAAGCTGGACGATGCGGTCATGCTGGCCCTGCGCCGGGTCATGGGTTACTACCCGCCGGGCACCGTCGTACGGCTGGCCAACCGGGAGACCGCCCTGGTCACCCGCTGGTTCGACCGGCGCGCCCGTCCCGCCCAGGTGGTCAGCCTGCTGCGCCCCACCGGCGGCCCTGTGGCCCGCCACCAGGTCCGCGACACCTGCCGTCCCGACTACGCCATCCGCGAGTACACCTACCTGCCCCTGTTCCACACGCCCCTGGATTGGCACCGGATCTGGGCGGCGGGATAAGCCGGCGCTTCAGCGCACCGGTTCATAGACGAAGTACAGGCCCAGCCGGTCCAGCAGCCCCTCCCCCAGGGAACCCGCCACCGGCAGCAGCCGCACCTCCAGCCACAACCGGTCCGCCTTGTCCGGCGGAGACGGCAGGGACGCGACAAGTTCCACCGTCTCGCCCGGCCGGCCCTCCAGGGAGGCCAGCACCCCATCGCTTGTCTGGCCGGCACAGGCATGGTCCCGCGCCAGCCGCCCCAGGGGCCCCCGGGCACCCCGCGCCAGGGCCGCCATCGCCTCGTCCCACGGTCCCCGGGGGCCGCAGTAGGCATGGAGGCTGGCCCGGGCCGTCAGGGCGGTTTCGGACGCCTCCACCTTCAGGCCCATGCGCAGGGCGCCCCCCAGCCATTCGGCCGGGGCCTTCGCCATGAACTGGCCGCGGGCCTCGAAAGGCAGGCGTTCGTCCCGGCCATAACGCTTGCTCCAGCGGAAGCCGTCCAGGAACCAGGTCAGTGCCATCCCTTCTCCCGACCGCTCTCCCGGCTCCTCCCCGCCTCCGCCGGGCATGGGGGCTTTTTCCGCCTTCACGCCATAGCCGGTGAGCATGCCCTGGTCCCCCAGGGCATCCGCCTCGGCCTGGGCCAGGGCCTCCAGGGCGTCCGCCTGGGGCAGCATGGCCAGGCTCAGGCTGTGGCGCCAGGCCGTGGGCAAGGCCTGGAAGCCCGCACCCGCCACCAGCTCGGAAACCGCCTTGGGCAGGGCCTCCGTCCTGGGCGGCGCGAACAGCAGCAGGCTGTAGGCCCGGCCCTCGTGGACCGCCACCAGGTGGAACACCACCCCCTCCCCCGACCTGGCGGGACGGCGGCAGCTCAGCCAGCGCGGTCCGCCCCGGCGGAAGTCGACCCAGCCCACGACGGCCTCCTTGCCGTACTGGGCCGCCCATTTCCGGGCCAGGTGCTTGTAGAAGGTCTCCGGGTCCGACTTGATCAGGGACGGGTTGCGGGGCACCACCACCTGCAGGGCCACGCCCTCGGGCACGGGCCAGGACAGCAGCAGGGCGTCGTCCTCCTGTTCCTGCTGGGGCGTGCCCCGCTGCCAGGCGGGGTCCGGATGCAGGCGCAGGTCTGCCACGCTCAGGGTTTCCGCCCGGGCGGAAAAACCCAGCAGCATCGCCGCCAGCCATATCCAGAAAAATTTCATGCTAGTTTCCCGCCCCATGCCCCACATCCTCCCTCACACCGACGCGACGATACCCCACCTGGATTTCCCGGAGCACCTGCCCGTCTCCGCCCGGCGGGCGGACATCGCCGCCGCCCTGGCCGCCCACCAGGTGGTCATCGTCTGCGGCGAGACGGGTTCGGGCAAGACCACCCAGCTGCCCAAGATCGCCCTGGCGGCGGGCCGGGGCCGCATCGGCGAACCCGGCGGCGGCCGGGTGGGCATGACCCAGCCCCGGCGCATCGCCGCGAAGACCGTGGCCCACCGCATCGCCCAGGAGACCCGGAGCGAGCTGGGAGGCCTGGTGGGCTGGCAGGTGCGCTTCACCGACCAGGTGAGCACCCAGAGCCGGATCAAGGTCATGACCGACGGCATCCTCCTGGCGGAGACCCAGTCGGACCCGGAATTCCGTGCCTACGACACCCTGATCCTGGACGAGGCCCACGAGCGCAGCCTAAACATCGATTTCCTCCTGGGCTACCTGAAGACCCTGCTGCCCCGGCGGCCTGAACTGAAGCTCCTCATCTCCTCCGCCACCCTGGAGGCGGACCGGTTCTCCGCCTACTTCAGCGGCGCCCCTGTGGTGG
>CAZREY010000095.1:0-8420 GCA_964599015.1 uncultured Thiobacillus sp. | reverse complement strand
AACCCCCGACCTACTGATTACGAATCAGTTGCTCTACCGACTGAGCTACTGCAGCTTTTTCGGGCGCGGATTATACAGTTGCTCCTCTCCCCGCTCATAGGCCAACGGCATAAGTTCCCGCTGAAATGGCAGGTCGATCCTGCCGTCGCGATGGAATGCATGGGACGTTTTCCAGTCCCATGCACGGCCTTGGCCAACAGCTAAGGTCTTGAAATAAACTAAATTAATGGGTATATTAGACGACTCTAATGTTACGTTCCCGGGAGTGGCTGATGTTCGGTATGTACAACATTAAGGAAATGGATGTGGACACCCTGGATGCCAGCAAGGATGGCATCCATCTCATAGATGTGCGCACGGAGGGCGAAGTGGCGCGGGGTGTGATCGGTGGGGCCATCCATATCCCCTTGCATCTGCTTCCCCTGCGGGCCGATGAAATCCCCCAGGACAAGCCCGTGGTGATCTATTGCAACTCCGGCGCACGCTCTGCCCAGGCATGTGCCTTCATGAATGCCAAGGGGTTCGAGAACATGCACAACCTGGCCGGAGGCATCATGGCCTGGGCCCGTTCCGGCAAGCCGCTGGCGGCTTTGTCATAAGTCAAATCCAGGACAAATAATCGGTCGGTTGGCCCCTGTCCCAGCATTGCAATCTACCAGTTCGACGGTTACAGTACGGCCCGCCTTTTTAAGCACTTGCTAATTTTTTGAAGGAGCGATCATGGAATTCGATAAAGAGCTCGACGCACGCGGTCTCAACTGCCCCCTCCCCATTCTGCGCGCCAAGAAAACCCTGAATGAGTTGGCCTCCGGTCAAGTGCTGAAAATCACCTCCACCGACCCGGGTTCCGTGAAGGATTTCGCGGCCTTCGCCAAGCAAACCGGCAACGAACTGCTGTCCTCCAGCGAGGCCGGCAACGAGTACACCTTCTTCATGAAGAAGAAATGATCCATCCCGCCCATGGTGGCGGGGTTGTCAACAATTGACATCAAGATTGATGCGAGAGGCGGATACATGGACGATCAAAAGAAACTAGCGATCATCGCCACCAAGGGCACCCTGGATTGGGCCTACCCCCCCTTCATCCTGGCTTCCACGGCCGCAGCGCTGGGTTATGAGACCCAGATCTTCTTTACCTTCTACGGCCTGCAAATGCTGCGCAAGGATCTTTCCGGCCTGAAGGTCAGCCCCCTTGGAAACCCCGGCATGCCCATGAAGATGCCTTTCGGCCCCAAGTGGTTCAAGGACATCAACTGGAACATCCCCAACGCCGTGCAGTCCATCGTGCCGTTCTACGAGAACGTCGCCACAAGCCTGATGAAGATGACCATCGCCAACAACGGCGTGGCCACCATCCCCGAGCTGCGGGAACTCTGCCAGGAAGCGGAAGTGAAGTTCATCGCCTGTCAGATGACCGTGGAACTCTTCGGCTTCGACCATAGCGACTTCATCGACGGCGTGGAGTACGGTGGCGCCGCCACCTTCTTCGAATTCGCCGGCGAATCCGATATTTGCTTGTTCATCTAATCGATCCGGTACGGAAATACCAAAGCCGCCCTTGAGGCGGCTTTTTTCTGGGTCTTGAGGCGGGTTTTCCATAAAGGCGGACTCTACCGGGGACACCCTCAAGTAAAAACCTGTTGCCGGGGGGCTGGGTACTCTATACCATCCCGCCGCACATTCGCTGTCATATTCATAACGCGCTCTACTAGAGGAGACATAGATGCGTAAGACTCAACTCGTGGTGGCCTTGGCCGCCCTCGGCTTCGCCGGTTCCGCGTTTGCCACCAATGGTTATTTTTCCCACGGTTATGGCATCAAAGCAAAAGGTATGGCGGGTGCCGGCATTGCCTATTCCCAGGACGCCCTGGCGGCTGCCACAAACCCCGCCGGCATGGTGATGGTTGGTGATCGCATTGACTTTGGCGCGGAGTTGTTCAATCCGAATCGGGAAACGACGATTTCTGGTTCTCCGGGCGGCTTTACTGATGGCACGTTTGAAAGCGGCAAGGAATTTTTCCTGGTTCCTGAGTTTGGCTATAACCGCATGATCAAACCGGATTTGTCGGTGGGTGTCTCCGTGTTCGGCAACGGCGGCATGAATACCGAATACGGCCCCATTCCCGCTTTCAACCTTGGGGGGCTCAAGACTGGCGTGGACTTGATGCAGTTGTTCATTTCCCCGACTGTGGCCAAGAAAATCAACGAGAATCACGCCGTTGGGGCCTCTCTAAACTTGGCTTACCAGCGTTTCAAGGCCTACGGCATCGGCAACTTCGCCGCAGCGACGCCCAGTGGCACGGCAAACTTCCTGTCCGATGTCGGCTACGATGACTCCTACGGTGTGGGGATCCGTCTGGGATGGACTGGCAAGCTCAGTTCCACCGTGACCATGGGTGCTACTTACCAAAGCGAAACGAGAATGTCGAAACTCGACAAGTATCGTGAACTCTTTGCCGAGCAGGGGGATTTCGATATTCCCGAAAACTATGGCCTGGGCATCGCGGTTCAGGCGAACCCCAAGACCACCGTGGCGTTTGACGTGATGCGCATCAAATACGGCGATGTCAAGTCCATTGCCAATCCCATCTCGCTGCTTGCCAATGGACTGGGGTGCGCCAACTGCGCGGGCTTCGGTTGGGAAGACCAGACTGTTTACAAACTCGGGGTCTCTTATGATGTGAGTGAAAAGTTGACGGTGCGTGCCGGATACAACCACGGCACCGGCGTGATTCCGAACACGGAAGTCGCCTTCAATATCCTGGCTCCCGCCACTGTGGAAAACCACCTGACCTTGGGCGCCACCTGGAAGCTTCAGAACGGCGCCGAACTGAGCGGTTATTTCATGCATGCCTTCAGCGACTCCGTAACGGGTGCCACCCCGCAACTGGGTGGTCCTGCCATTACGGGCACTATCAAGATGAATCAGAATGCAGTGGGTATCGCCTACGGCTGGAAGATGTAATTTCAGTTGAGCCAATGCACAGAGAAGCCGGGGTTTTCCCGGCTTTTTTGTTTAGAATGCACCACGTTTGTTCATCGCGGAAATCATCATGAAACGTATTGTTGCTGTCATGGCTCTGGTGTTCTGGGCCCCTCTGGCGTTCGCCCTGAGCCCATATTTCACGGGGACCAAGGTCCCGTCGGGTGATATCCAGACTGTGCTTGGACAGGTGGAGTCCAAACTCGCCAAGGCCGGATTCACCGTGCTGGGCAAATATGCGCCTTCCGGTCTGCCGGGGTACGGCGTGGTGGTGGTATCCGATCAGGCCCTGCTGAATGTGGTGCGCCAGATGGGCGGGGCCACCATCGTCGCCGCCCCCATCCGAGTGGGCGTGCGCGCGGACGGCACCGTGACTTACATGAACCTGGAATACTGGACCCGCGCCTATCTGCGCAAGCAGTATCCCCTGGCGGACAAGGCCGTGCAGGCCACCCAGTCGCGCCTGGCCAAGGCCTTGGGTGGGGGCAAGCCTTTCGGCGGCGACGTGGACCGCAAGGATCTGGCGGACTACCAGTACATGTTCGGCATGGAGGGCTTCGAGTCCGACAAGAACCTGCTCATGGAGCATCTGGTGTTCGAGGATGCCGTGCAGGCCATCCGCGACAACCTGGCACGCAACGCGGGCAAGACCAGCAAGGTCTATGAGATCGTGATGCCGGACAAGAAGGTGGCGGTCTTCGGCGTGGCCCTGAATGACCCCAAGGAAGGCGAAGGCTGGTGGGTGAAGACCATCGGCGCGGACAACATCGCGGCGTTGCCTTATGAGATCTATGTGGTGAACAACAAGGCCAACCACCTGTTCGCCCGCTTCCGCATCGCCCTGGGGTGGCCCAATGTGGGCATGGGTGACTTCATGCGCATCGTGGAAGCCCCGGGGGTGATCCGGGACACCCTCACGGTGGTGTCCGGCGGCACGCCGGATCGTTGACCCCTCGGCCCTCTCCCTTGGGGGAGGGCCGCCGTTTTCAGGGAAACGGGGTCGCCCGGCAGCCCTGGTCGTCGCAGGCCAGATAGCCGCCGGTTTCGTACCAGTCCGCCAATACCCAGCGTTCGCATTCCACGCCATCGACCCGCAATGTGTGTCTGGCGGGACGGTGGGTGTGTCCGTGGATTATCCTGGTTACCCCGGTTTGCGCCAGCGCGGCGCGGATCGCTGCGGGGTTCACGTCCATGATGTCGGGCTTCTTGTCCGCCTTGGCCTGTTCGCTTTTCATGCGTATCGCTTTGGCCATGTCCCGCCGCTCGGCGATGGGCTTCGCCAGGAATTCGGCTTGCCAATGGACATCCCTGACCTGCCGGCGGAAGGCTTGGTAGGCCAGGTCATCGGTGCAGTAGGCATCGCCGTGGCTGAGAAGGGTCGGCCGGCCGCATAGATCGATGATGGTGGGGTCGGCCAGGGGGGTCCAGCCTGTGGCCCGTGCCAAGGCAGGGCCGGCGAGGAAATCCCGGTTGCCGGCCATGAAGTAAACGGGCACCCCCGAATCCACCAGATGCCTCAGCCGCGCGGCGACCTCCCCATGGAACGGCAGGCCCAGGTCGTCGTCGCCCACCCAGGCCTCGAAGAAATCACCGAGGATGTACAGGGCCGCCGAGCGGGGCGCGATTTCGTCGAGAAACCGCTTGAACAGCGCCGCGGGCGTGGGCCGTTCGGGGGTGAGGTGCAGGTCGGAGATGAAGAGGGTGGGGCGTGCGTCGCCAGGCTGGGGGGCCTGGATGCCGGCCTGCGCCGGCATGACGCCCATGGGCATGGAAGCCTCGGGCGGAATTACTCCAGGACCTCCGCCTTCTCGATGGTCACGTCTTCCATGGGCACGTCCTGGTGGCCGGCACGCATGCCGGTGTGGACCTTGCGGATGCGGTCCACCACATCCTGGCCCTCCACCACCTTGCCGAAGACGCAATAGCCGTAGCCCTGGGCGCTGGGCTCGCGGAAATTCAGGAAATCGTTGTTGGCCACGTTGATGAAGAACTGGCTGGTGGCGGAATCCGGGTTGGGGGTGCGGGCCATGGCAATGGTGTAGGCCTCGTTCTTCAGGCCGTTGTCCGCCTCGTTGCGGATGGGGGCGCGGGTGGACTTTTGCTGCATGTCCGCGGTGAAGCCGCCGCCCTGGATCATGAAGCCGTCGATGACGCGGTGGAAGATGGTGCCGTCATAGTGCCCATCCTTGGCGTACTGCAGGAAGTTGGCCACGGTGTCGGGGGCGGCCTTGGCGTTCAATTCCAGGGTGATGGGGCCGAAATTGGTGGTGAGCTTGACCATGGGTGCCTTTCGTTTTTTGGGGGCGGAGAATGCGCTCGCGGCCCAGGGGGCGGCGAGGGCCAGTAACAGTAGTCTGCGACGTCGTTGATCGGTCATGAGGTTCAGCGGGTTGCGAAGCGGGGGGTGGGGGCGTCCTGGGATTTTTCCAGCACGATGCGCCAGTCGCCTTCGTGCTGCTTCCAGAACAGTTGCTTGCCGGCGGTGCTGGCCAGCTTGTCGCTGGCATAGTCTTGGGTGAACTCCGCGAAGGCCATTTCACCGCCCGGATAAATGAACAGGCTGGCGTCCCGCACGTCCACCTTGATCCAGTCCTTGTTTTCGATGTTGCGCCGTTTGCTTTCCGCCCAGCCACGGCCATGGCCTTGCAGGAACTCGGCGGCGTAGTGGCTAAGGAAGCGATCGGCGTCCCTGGCCTGCCAGTCCTGCCGCCACTGGGCGAGGGTGGCCTGGAGCTTCGCGCGGCTGTCTTCCCAGGTGGCCCGGTCCACCCAGTCGGCCCGTTCGACGATCACCACGGGGGTGATGCCCACCTGGATGTATTGGCTGAGTTCGTTCAGATCCGGATTGGTGACCACCACGCAGCCCTCGCTGGAGCGGGGCGGGCGGCTGTAGGTGTCCGAAGGCACGCCGTGCAGCCAGATGCCGTGGCCGCCCCGCCCCTGGACCTGATCCCAGGCGTTGGGGTAATTCAGGGGGAAGGCGCCGGTGCCGTAGAGGTCCGCCAGCTGGGCGCGGGGCAGTTGCTGGGTGATGTGATAGACCCCCATGGGCGTGCGCTTGTCGCCCTCCACCCGCTTGTCGGTGCCGTTGCGGCCGATGGTCATGTAGTAGTCCCGCTTCAGGCGGGGTTCCCCGTCCACGTTCTCGAACAGATAGAGCCGGGCCCGGGAGGCGTCCGCCAGGAGGGCATACCGCTGGTGGGGCGCCAGTTGCAGGATCTGGCGCGGCAGCAGAGCCGGATCGGGCTGGTCGATGTAGCGCAGCAGGCGTACCCGTGCTTCTTCCTGCAGGTCGGAAAGGGACTGTTCATCCCGGGCCTTGCGCGCCATGGTGCCCATGCCGGAGAGGGGGCGGGCGCGGGCCATGAGCAGGTCGCCCTTGATCAGGTAGGCCAGTTTGAAGTCGGGGCGGATGGCGATGACCCGGTTCACTTCCTTGAGGGCATCATCGAGACGGCTGGCGCGGATGTCCTGCAGGGTCTTGCCGATGAGGGCATCGGGCGAGGGTAGGAAATGGGCGGTATCCGCGGCGGCCAGCACGATGGGGGCTGGCCCCTCCTGGGGCGCAGCCGACGCGGGCATGCCCAGCAGGGCACCCGCCAGCATCAGGCAGGCTGCGCGCGACAGGCGGCTCAGGATGTTCTTCATCGTTCCTCGATGATCTTCCAATTCCCGTCCCGGTTCGCCAGGGTCAGGGTCTTGCGGTCGGTGCTCTTGAGCGTGTTGGACTCATAGCGCTGGCGGAAGCGCACGGTGGCCGTGTCGTCCTTGATGCGGGTCTTGATCTGGTCAATATCGATCTTGATGTACTCGGGACGCGTCAGGCGATCCTTGCGCACGGCTTCCCAGGCGGCACGGTCCTCGCCGCCGGGCACCTTGAATTCCTGGTCATAGGCGGCGAGGTAGGCAGCCACGTCCTTGGCCATCCAGGCAGAGGCCCAGGCATGTACTGCGGCCAGGACCTTTGCTTCGGGGTCCACGGCTGGCACGGTGGCGGCGGCATCGGCGGGCAGGGGTTCGGGACGGGCAGGCTCCGCCACGGGGGTGGTGGCCTGGGCCATTTGGCCGGTCTTGGCCGGGGCCTTGGCGGGGGCCTTCGGCTTGGCGGCATCCTGGGCCCGCGCGGCGGGGCTGAACAGATCCTGGATCAACGCCAGCTTGGTCTGGGCGGAGACATTGGATCGGTCCAGTTGCATGGCCTTGTCATAGGCCTGGGAGGCCATCTTGGCGTAGATGTCGCCCAGGTTTTCATGGGCGGTGGCATAGCTGGGATGGGTGCGGATGGCCATTTCCAGGCTCTGCTTGGCGCGGTCGTAATCCGCCTGGGCGGCATAGAGCACGGCCAGGTTGTTGTAGGGCTCCGGCAGCTCGGGATAATCCTCGGTCAGTTCGGTGAATATCTTGATGGCATCCGGGTTGCGCCCCAGTTCGGTAAGGATGAGGCCCTTCAGGAAACGGCCCTGGGCATCCTTGGGGTTGCCGGCCAGGTAGGCGTTGATCTTTTCCAGGGCCACGGTGTTCTGGCCTTTGCGCAGGGCCTGGCTGGCATCCTGAACCGTGGGCGGCGCGGCAATAACGAGCGCCGGGAGCAGGGAAAGGAGGAGGGCTGCGGAGAAACGAGTAAGTGACATCTGTGCTATTCTTTTCGCGGTTGTTTGCGGCTTGTACTGGTTCAATAACCCTGGCGAATTCTAGCCTTCGCGGGGCACATTTCAAAATCATCCCGTTCCTTTGACACCCATATCATGAGTGCTGACGCACGCCCTTCCGCCGCACCCGTCCAACACTTCATCCGCGCCATCATCGAAGAGGATCTGAAGAGCGGCAAACACACCCGCATCGTCACCCGTTTCCCCCCGGAACCCAATGGCTACCTGCATGTGGGCCATGCCAAGTCCATCTGCCTGAACTTCGGCCTGGCCCAGGATTACCAGGGTCTGTGCAACCTGCGCTTCGATGACACCAATCCGGAGAAGGAGAGCGAGGAATACGCCAACGCCATCCAGGAGGACGTGCGCTGGCTGGGGTTCGAGTGGAACGGCGAGGTGCGCTGGGCCTCGGATTATTTCCAGCAGCTCTATGACTATGCGGAAGAATTGATCCGGCGGGGTCTGGCCTATGTGTGCGACCTCACGCCGGAGGAGACCCGCCAGTACCGGGGCACCCTCACCGAACCGGGGCGGGACAGTCCTTATCGCGACCGTACCGCGGCAGAGAACCTGGACCTGTTCCGCCGCATGAAGGCGGGGGAATTCCCGGACGGCGCCCGCACCCTGCGGGCCAGGATCGACATGGCCAGTCCCAACATCAACCTGAGGGACCCGGTGATCTACCGCATCAAGCGGGCCCACCACATCCGCACGGGGGATGCCTGGTGCATCTACCCCATGTACGACTACACCCACTGCATTTCGGATGCACTGGAGCGCATCACCCA
>CAZREY010000094.1:7306-8499 GCA_964599015.1 uncultured Thiobacillus sp. | reverse complement strand
CCAATAAGACAAAACCCCGCCAAAAATGACGGGGTTCGTCAGCAGCCTGAGGCCGCCGTTTCGGCGGCCTTTTTCGTGGGCGTCGGCGCTATTGCAGGGCCTTGATCAGCACCGACACGGCACTGCCCAGCAGCAGCCAGCCCACCATCCTCTGCATCTGGAAGTTGCTCAGGCGGGTGTGGATGTGGCTGCCCGCGTACATGGCGGCCACCACGATGGGTATGGCCGCCAGGGCATGGAGCCAAATCGCCCCATCCAGCAGGAGTCCCGCGATCAGGAACGTCGCGATGCGGATCAGGCCCTCCATGAAGAACACCCCCGAGAGGGTGGCGCGCAGCACGCTCTTGTCCTGGATGCGGTGGGACAGGTAGATGACATAGGGCGGTCCGCCGGTGCCGAACAGGCCGCCCACGGCGCCGCCGGTGAGGGCGGCGGGGTAGGCCCAAAGCCGGGAGACGGCCGAGAAGGGCCCCGGCCGCAGCAGCAGGAAGCGCAGGGCGAACACCAGGATGAGGGCCGACAGGGTGGCCAGCAGGGCATCGGCGGGCAGCGAGACCAGCAGGCTGGTGCCCAGGGCCACGCCGGCCAGGGAGGCGGGCAGCAGGCGCTTCACCTCATCCTTGGCCACATGCTGGAAATGGAGGCCACCGATCATGGCCGAGGCGGAAAAATCCGCCAGCAGCATGAAGGGCACCACCTGGGGCAGGGGAAACTTCAGGGCCAGGAGGGGGACGGCGATGAGTCCGGAACCGAAGCCCGAGATGCCGCGCACGAAATAGGCCAGCAGGAGCACCAGGAGGGCGTAGGCAAGGTCGGCGGGCGGCACGGGCATGGGAAATCACAAAGGGCCCGCATTACACCACACCCTGCTGGTCGGCCGAATGCCGGCCACGGCTTTATAATCGGATGACCCTGTCTATTGGATCGGCCATGTTTCCAGCCCTGCCCAAACTCCCTTCGCCGGATGATGTCATCCTGCAATTCGACAAGGCCCTGCGCACGGTCTTCGCCACCGCCTCCAGCCGCCGCCCCTACCCGGACGCGGATCTGCCCGAGGCGGAACTGGACGAGGCGGAGAAGCGGCATGCCGCCGGCCTCATGCGCATCAACCACAGCGGCGAGGTGTGCGCCCAGGCCCTCTACGCCGGCCAGGCCCTCACCGCCCGCAACCCCGAGGCCCAGCGGGCCCTGCT
>CAZREY010000094.1:0-7296 GCA_964599015.1 uncultured Thiobacillus sp. | reverse complement strand
GACGACTTCATCAGGGAAAAATCCGAGCGGCTGGCCCAGCGGGCCCTGCTGGAGGCGGCGGACGAGGAAACCGAGCACCTGGCCTGGTGCGAGAGGCGCCTGAACGCACTGGGCAGCCACAAGAGCTTCCTCAACCCCTTCTGGTATGCCGGCTCCTTTGCCCTGGGGGCCTTCGCCGGCGCCCTGGGGGACAAGTGGAACCTGGGCTTTCTGGCGGAGACCGAGCGCCAGGTGGAAGGCCACCTGGACAGCCACCTGGACAAGCTGCCGCCCCAGGATGCCAGGAGCCGGGCCGTGGTGGAGCAGATGAAGGCCGATGAGATCAAGCACGCGGACACCGCCATCGCCCACGGTGGCGCCGAACTGCCCCAGCCGGTCAAGCAGGCCATGCGGCTCACGTCCAAGGTCCTGACCCTGGCCGCCTACCGGATCTGACGCCATGGATTTCGCGCAACGACTGGCCGCCCTGCCGCCGGCGGACGATATCGCCCGACTTGAACTGTCCGGCCCCCAGGGGCAGGCCGAGATCATCGAGAACAAGCCCGGCAGCGCGGGGTCAGTGCGGGTCTATGCCTTCCTGGCGGGCAAATACGGTGCCATCGATGCCGCCGCGGCCCGGGAAGGCGTTGATGTCTACGCGGAACACAGCGCGGACGCCCGCCTGCATCCCGGCAAGCACCCCAATATCGACCGGCTTTTCGCCGTGATGGCCGGGGGCGGCACCTGGCGGGTGCGCGCCATTCCCGGAAGGCAATAAAAAAAGCCCGCGCAGGCGGGCTTTTTTGGACGCTGGCTGCTTATTTGGCGGGGCAGGCATCGTCGCCGGGCACCTTGCCGGGCATCAGCAGAAACTGCTCGAAGGGGCCCATGACGCGCATGGCTTCACCCTTGGGGCCGTCGAACTTCAGGCGGCCGAACATCATGGCGCGCATGGGGCCGTATTCCCCGGCACCCATCTCGCGCCAGCGCTTGGTCTCGGCGTGCATCAGATAGTCGGAGTCATAGTCCAGGGTGGCGTGCTTGATGGGGCCGCCGTAGGTGCACAGAGCCTTGCCGTCCTTGGCGGAGATGGTCAGTTCCACCTTGGTGCCTTCACCGCAGTCGGTGCGGTACATGTGGATGACCTTGTAGCCGCGGCCCTTGTCGTTCTTGATCCACTTCTCGGCCAGTTCGTTGAACAGGATGGGGTTGTTGTTCCAGGCCTGGCAAGCCTGGGCGGCCCAGTCGGTGGACATGAGGGGGCCGGCGTTGGCGGCCGAGGCGAAGCCGGCCAGCAGGGCCAGGGTGATCAGGGTCTTGCGCATGGATGACTCCTCTATCTGTGTGGGGTGGAACTTTGAACGGGCCCGAAGATTAGTCCGTTGACGACGGGGCTGTCAAAAAACCTATTGATTCGCCAGGACAATCCGTCAATGGGGCAGATGCTGTTTCAAGGCGCCGTAAAGCCAGGTGCCGTGCACGGCACCGGCCAGGACGATCATGGCGCCGATGGAGCCGGTGCCCACCAGGGCGAAGACCGGTCCGGGGCACAGGCCGATGAGGCCCCAGCCGAAGCCGAAGATCAGGCCGCCCAGGATATAGCTCTTGCGGCCGGGTTCCTTTTCCGGGATCTGGATGGATTGGCCGTCCAGGGCATGTTTCTGGCCGAAGCGCTTGATGAGCTGGATGCTGGCGAACCCGGTCAGGATGGCCGAGAACATGATCCCGAACATGTGGAAGTTCTGGAAATGGAACATCTCCTGGATGCGGTACCAGGAGGCCGCCTCGGATTTGATGAGCACGAAGCCGAAAATGATGCCGGCCAGGAGATAGGGCAGGTAGCGGGTCATGGTTGGCTCATCCGATCAACATGTGAGGTACCAGGAACCAGGAGGCAATCAGGCCGCCGGCGAAAATACCCAATACCGCATACAGGGACGGCAGCTGCATGGTGGACAGCCCGGTGATGGCGTGGCCCGAGGTACATCCCCCGGCATAGCGGGTACCGAACCCCACCAGCACGCCGCAGGCGAACAGGAAGGTGAAGTTGCGCACGCTGGTGTGGAACAGTTCATCCGGCACCAAGCTGCCGCTGGGGAGCAGAAAACCCCAGGACAACAGCATCTCCTGGGCCGCCTTGCTGAGTTGCACCGGATTCGGATCGGCGAACACGACTCCGGCCAGGTAGCCCCCCAGGGCCGTGCCGATGACGAACACCAGGCTCCAGGTGTGTTCCTTCCAGTTGTAACGGAAGAAGTCCACGTCCACCTTGTCCGGCTGGGTGATGGCGCAAAGATGGCGCAGGTTGTTGGAGATGCCGAAGGAACGGTTGCCGATGAACAGCATGAGCGGCACCATCAGGCCGATGAGGGGGCCCGCCACGTACCAGGGCCAGGGTTGATATAACCAGTCCATTATTCCCCTCCGGAAAATTGTGGGGCGGAATTATATAAGTGATCGCTAATTTACGTTGGGTGTACGGATACGTGCCTTCGTACGGCCTGGGCTAGGGCCTGGTTTTTCCCTCGGCCAGATCGATGCGGCGTTGCAGATGGGAGATGGCGGCCGGGTCGCCGGCGGTCCGGGCGCGCTTGAGCTGGACTTCCAGCCAGGTCAGCAGGGGCCGGCGCCAGCCCCGCTCCGAGGCGGTATCCGTGGCCAGGGCCAGGGTGGCGGGCTCGGCACGGCCCTGTTTGAACAGCAGGCCCGCGGCGATCAGGCGGGGCAGGGGCTGCTTGATTTCGGCCACCGCCTTGTTGGCGGAGGCGCCGTCCTTGGCGCCCACCAGGCCGGCATAGTGGGATGGCAGGTCCTTGGCATCCAGTCCGGCCCAGTCACCGGACAGAAGCCGGGCATAGGCCTGGTCGGCCGGGTCGGCCTCGTTGGCCAGGGGCGCGTAGGCCGTGCAGTCGCTGAAATCCAGGGCGGCGACGCGGCTGCCGCAGGCCGCCAGTTCCAGCCGGGCCAGCAGGTCCAGGCGGCCGGTGCGGGCGATCTCCTTGCGGCCCTTTTCCAGGGCCAGGTCCGCCGCCTTGGCGTCGCCTTCCAGCCAGAGGGCCTGGTAATGCTCCAGCAGGCTGACCGCATTCATCTTCCAGTCAGGCGGGGGAGGAGAGCTGGAGCACCCCGACATGAGCAGGCTTGCAGCCAGACAGGCGGTGATCGTCATCTTCATCATGGCGTCCTGATCTCCACGTCCCGGGCGAAGGGCCATTTCTTGTTGATCTCGTTGATGAGGTGGTTGACCTTGCGCACGCTGTCGTCGATCTCCACCCGCAGCTGGGCCATGTCGGTGGTGGCCTCCTTCACGTTGCCGGTGATGACGGCCACGTCGGCGCTGGCGGTCTGGGCCGAGGCCAGGATGGCGTCCGCCTTCTTCAGGCTCTCACGCACCTCCCCCAGCATCCGGTTCACCTGGGCCACGGACTGGCGCGTGTGGTCCATGACGCCGTCGGGTCCGAACACCTGGGTGTCGGCCTTGGCCAGCATGCCGTCCACCTTGAGGGAGATGCCGTTCACGTTGCCCATGAGGGTGTTGGCCTGCTGGATGATCTTCACCACCTGCTCAGCCTTTTCCGGGCTGCCCATGACCCCCCCCAGCACGCCATATTCCCCGGCCATGCGCCCGGTCATGGTCTCCACGTTGCCCAGGGTGCGGTTGATGGGGGCTTCCGCCTGGGTCATGGCCACCACGTTGTCCAGCAGGGTCTGCACCCGCTGCTTGAGGACGGCGATGTCCGTGGGGTCCTCGCCGGTCAGCAGGGGCAGGGTGGCGCCATCCGCGAGGGGCTTTTCCTTCAGGTCGGCGGTATGGGCCTTGATCTTGGCGCCGCCGATGAGGCCTTTCTCCAGGGTGAACTGGCTGTTGTGGCGCAGCCATTTGGCATCCCGCTTCGGAATGGCGACTTCGATCAGCACCTTGCCGTCCTCGGTGAGGTCCATCCTCTTGACCTCGCCGATGGGGAAGCCGGAGAAGCTGACCGGCATGCCTACGGTCACGCCCTCTGCATTGGGGGCGGTGAGCCTGAGGGTCTGGGTGGGCTCGAACAATCCCCGGGCGTAGAGCCCGTAGATGGCCAGGCCAAGCCCCAGGAGCACGGTGAGGCCGACCAGCAGGCCCACCTTGAATTCCAGGTTCTTGATCAGCGGGGCGCGTACAGGGGCTCGTTCCATTGGTAGTCCAGGATCCAGCAGTCGTTGAGTCGGTCATCCAGCCGGCGGAGCACATCGTCCACGAACGGAGGATAGCGGGTATCGGGCAAAAGCATAGCCGGCCGGTCGATGAGCAGCAGGTCGGGGCGGCCCACCACCGCCCGCAGCAGTTTGGCGACGAAGCGTTCCTCGTGGCTCAGGGCCGGGTCCCGCTTGTAGGCCGCGTCGGTGTAGCCCACCTGGAGCAGGAGGTTCCAGGCCACGTCCACCGCGTCTTGGTAGCGCATGTTCAGGATGTACTGGGGCACCACGGCGATGTTCTCCAGCACCGCCAGGTTGGCGCGCAGCGGCATGTCCGCGGACACCAGGGCGGCGCCGGGCTGGGCGTCGATGAGGGCGCGCCGGGCGGCGTCGTCCGCCAGCCACTTCAGATGTATTTGAAGGCTAATGAGGCCACCTCGATGAGCATCAGCACGAAGAACAGCCGCACCATGCCCCGCAGCACGGAGATGGGGGCCATGAACAGCATCCTGGGTGTGGCCAGGCCTTCCGCCACGGGAATGATGGTGACCGCCAGGCCGAAGGCCAGGCTCTTGAGCCAGATGCCGGTCATGATGGCGGCATCGAACACCTTGCCCATGACCCGGGTGAAATCCGGCAGGCTCCAGAGCTGGAAGCCGTATACCGCCAGATAGGCCAGCACCAGGGCCAGCACGCTGGTGATGGCGGTGAGGGCCAGCACCGACACCACGCCGCCGATGACCCGGGGCATGAACTCCATGCGCAGGGTGTCAACGCCGGCGGACTCCAGGGCGTCTATCTCGTTGTGGATGCGCATGAGGGCCACCTCGGTGTTGATGGCCGAACTGGAGCGCAGGGCCACGAACAGGGCGGTGATGAGGGGCAGGATCTCCAGCACCAGCACCCGCATGCTCATCTCCAGGGCGAATTCCGACTGGCCGATCTGGGCCGCGGTGGACACCACGATCTGGATCAGCACGAAGGAGAGCAGGGCGGCGAAGAGGGTGAAGGGCAGGAGGATCTGCCAGGCGGTGAAGTAGATCTGCTTCATCACCACCATGCGGGTGGCGCTGTTATAGGCCGCGGGGGTCAGGGTGGCGGTCAGGGCCTGGCCGGCGAAACGGAAGATGCCCCGCCAGGTGCGCCACATGGCCAGGGCCGCCGCGCCGCGGCGGGTGAGGAAGTCGGTAAGCCAACTCATGGGCGGAATCATATAACCCCCATGTATCATTCAACCACCTAGCGAAGAGAGCCTTGCGATGAAACGAAGCCTGCTTTTTCTTGTGGCCGGGTTGCTTGTCCAGCCCGTTTTTGCCGCCCCGGGCACCATGATCAAGGATGAGGACCTGAGGTCCACCCCCAGTGCCACCGCCGCCAAGGTGGCCAGCGTGGCGAAGGGCAGCAGCGTGGAAGTCCTGGCCCGCCAGGGGGGCTGGACCCAGGTTCGCGTCGGCGGGCGTACCGGCTGGGTCCGCATCCTGTCCGTGCGCGCCAGCGTAAGCACCACCAGCGCGGGCGACCTGGCGGCGCTGGCCTCCAAGCGGGAGGGCCAGGTGGTGGCGGTGGCGGGGCTGCGCGGCCTGAGCGAGGAGGAGCTGAAGTCGGCCAAGTTCAATGCCCAGGAACTGGTGCTCATGGACCGCTACAAGGCGGACCAGGCCGAGGCCGCCGGCTTCGCCCGTATCGCCAACCTGGCGGGAAGACAGGTGCCTTATCTGCCCGATCCGAAGCCGGCCCCCTCCGGTAACGGCAACACGGGTGGCAACCTGTGGGGGATCGGACAATGAAAACCTTCGGCAAGTATCGTCTCCCCCTGGTTTTCTGCGGTCTGCTGGGAATGGGCCTGGCCCAGGCCGGGGACTTCGAGGATGCCCTCAAGGCCATCCTCAAGGAGAAACTGAAGGGCAAGGAAAATCAGCAGGCCCTGGCCACGCCGCCCCAGCAACCGGCCCAGCCCACGGCGCCCACCCAGCCCACCGCGCCGACTCCGCCGGCGGAGAAGCCCAAGGACCAGTTGCTCAAGGCACTGCTCCAGGGCAAGACCAGTCTGGAGGAGGAGGTGCGCATCGGCCAGCAGATCGCCGGCAACCTCCTGGGCGCCGCGCCCCTGGTGCGGGATGAGTCCTTGCAGCGCTACGTCAATCGCGTGGGCCTGTGGGTGGCGCTGCAAAGCGAGCGCCCCGGCCTGCCCTGGCGCTTCGGGGTCATCGACAGCGAGGACATCAACGCCTTCGCCGCGCCCGGCGGTTACATCTTCCTCACCAAGGGGCTTTACCGCCGCCTGAACAACGAGGCGGAACTGGCGGGGGTGCTGGGCCACGAGATCGGGCATGTGATCCGCAAGCATCACCTCAAGCTGCTGCAGAAGACCCAGGCCATTGCCGCCCTGGGATCTTTCTTCGGCAGCAAGTTGAGCAGCGAGGACCAGTTGATCCAGAACATCATCGGCAATGGCGCCGAGGTGGTGGCCCGCAGCCTGGACAAGGACGCGGAATACGAGGCCGACCGCATCGGCGTGGTGCTCACCGCCCGGGCCGGCTATGACACCTATGCCCTGCCCGCGGTGCTGGCGGACATCGGCCACGTGGCCAAGGGCGACAAGCGGGTCTCCCTGCTGTTCAAGACCCATCCCCACCCGGAAGAGCGTCTGGGCCGGCTGGCCGAGGCCGTGGGCAGCCATCTGGACAATGTTCCGGAAGGGCAGTCCGTCGCCAACCGGTTTTACCGCCTGAAGTGACGGCATGACGTTGACCCTGCGCACCCGCCGCTTCCTGGGGCAGTTCGCTGCCGGCCTGGTGTTCGTGCTGCTGCTCCTGGGCCAGGTGGCGGGGCTGTATCCGGCCAACCTCATCGACAAGCTGGATGCCGCCCTGTACGACCTGAAGGTGCGTTTCTCCCTGGTGGAAGAACAGGACGATCGCATCGTCATCGCCGACATCGACGAAAAAAGCCTGAAGGAGATCGGCCGCTGGCCCTGGCCCCGGGACAAGCTGGCCGAGTTGTCCACCAACCTGTTCCAGCAATATGGCGTGGTGGCCCTGGGCTTCGACGTGATCTTCGCCGAACCTGACCAGAGTTCCGGTCTGCCCGTGCTGGAGAAACTGGCCCGGGGGCCCATGGCGGGGGATGCGGGTTTCAACGCCA
>CAZREY010000093.1:0-8517 GCA_964599015.1 uncultured Thiobacillus sp. | reverse complement strand
ACCTGGCTGCCCCGCTTCGCCGACCGCATGGTGGCCTACGCCGTGGGGGTGCTGCTGGGGTTCGCCTTCACCAGCCTGCTGCCGGAGGCCTTGCATCTGGGCCTGGCGCCGGAGCATATGGGGCAATGGCTGCTGGGGGGCATCGTGGTGTTCTTCCTGCTGGAGAAGGCCGCCCTCTGGCGCCATGAGCACCACCACGGGCACGGCGGCCATGAGGGGCATCGGCATGCGCCCCAGGTGTCCATGATCGTGCTGGGGGACGGCCTGCACAACTTCGTGGACGGCGTGCTCATCGCCGCCGCCTTCCTGGCGGACCCGGCCCTGGGCTGGACCACGGCCATCGCCATCCTGGCCCATGAGCTGCCCCAGGAGATCGGTGACTTCATGGTGCTGCTCAGCGCGGGCGTGTCCAAGGCCCGGGCCCTGGTGCTCAACGCCCTGTCCGGCGGGGCCATGGTGCTGGGCGGCGTGGCGGGCTGGCTGGCCCTGGGCAGCGCCCAGGCCGCGGTGCCCTACGTCATCGTCGTGGCCGCCGCCAGCTTCATCTACATCGCCGTGGCGGACCTGGTGCCGGAACTGCACCGCCACCGCCGCTTCAAGGACGCTGCCGGCCAACTTGCGCTGTTGCTGGCCGGCGTTGCCACCGTGCAGCTGGTGGGCCTGTTCGCCCATCACAGCCATTGATTCATTCAAGGGAGAGATCGCATGCGGATTTTCATGACCGCTGGTTTGATGATGTGCTGCCTGCCGGCCCCGGCTGTCGGCGCCCACGACCATGGCCACCACGCCCACGTGCACGGCGTGGCCAAGCTGGAAGTGGCGGTGGAGAAGGCCCATATCGACCTGCGCCTGGAATCGCCCCTGGAGGCGTTGCTGGGTTTTGAGCACGCCCCCCGCAACGAAAAGGAGCGGGCCGCCGTGGCCCGCATGCGGCAGGCCCTGAAGCAAGGCGACCGGCTGTTCGCCCCCACGGCGGCGGCGGGCTGCAAGCTGGTTTCCGTGGAAGTGGAGGCCCCCGTGCTGGAAGGCAAGGTGGCCGGCGCACACGGCGACCTGGACGCGGCGTTCCGCTTCGCCTGCGCCCAGCCCGGCAGGCTCACCGGCATGGAAGTGCGCCTGGCCGATCACTTCCCCGGCATGCGCCGCGTCGATGCCCAGGTGGTGAGCGGCAAGGGTCAGTCCGCCGCCAAGCTCACCGCGAAGATGCGCTTCCTGAGCTGGTAACAGAGACTTGGTAAGCTTGCGGCCATGTCCGCTCCGCTGCTTTCCCTGGAAAACCTGGTATTCCGCTGGCCGGGCCAGGACCGGGCCTGCCTGGACATCGCCGCATTCCAGGTGGCGGCGGACGAGCAGGTGTTCATCCACGGCGAGAGCGGCAGCGGCAAGAGCACCCTGCTGAACCTCATCGCCGGGGTGCTGGTGCCCCAGCGGGGCCGCATCGTGGCCATGGGCCAGGAACTTTCCGGCCTCTCCGCCGCCGCCCGGGACCGCTTCCGGGTGGACCATGTGGGCCTTGTCTTCCAGCAGTTCAACCTGATCCCCTATCTGTCGGTGCTGGACAACGTGCTGCTGCCCTGCCGCTTCTCCAAACGGCGGCAGGAGAGGGCAGGGGATGGCAAGGGCGATGCGAAACAGGCCGCAGCCACGTTGCTCCGGCATCTCGACCTGGAAGAGGCGCTGTGGCGGCGGCCCGCCACCCGGCTTTCCGTGGGCCAGCAGCAGCGGGTGGCGGCGGCCCGGGCCCTCATCGGCCGCCCGGAGATCGTCATCGCCGACGAACCCACCTCGGCCCTGGACGCGGCGCGGCAGGCGGCCTTCCTGGAACTGCTGCGGCGGGAATGCGCGGCGGCCCACGCGGCCCTGCTGTTCGTCAGTCACGACCAGAGATTGGCGGCTGGCTTCCAGCGGCAGGTGCACATGGATGAGCTCAATGTACTCCCTCCCCCGCAGGCGGGGGAGGGAAGGGGAGAGGGTCAGGAGCGGATGGGGGCGGGAGCGGTTGATCCGACCGCTTCCCTCTCCCCCAGCCCCTCCCCCCGAGGGAGAGGGGAGTAGTCATGACCCACCTGCTTCCATTGGCCCTGCGCAGTGCCTGGAACCGACGCTACACCCTGGTGCTGACCCTCATCGCCATCGCCCTGTCCGTGACCCTGCTGCTGGGCATCGAGCGCCTGCGCCAGGACGCCCGGGACAGCTTTGCCCAGGCGGTGTCCGGCACGGACCTCATCGTCGGCGCCCGCACCAGCCCCATCCAGCTGCTGCTCTACACCGTGTTCCGCCTGGGGGAGGCCACCAACAACCTGGGCTGGGACAGCGCCCGGGCCCTGGCCGCCCACCCCGCCGTGGCCTGGACCATCCCCGTCTCCCTGGGGGATTCCCATCACGGCTTCCCAGTACTGGGCACCACGGGGGCCTATTTCGAGCACTTCCGCTACGGCGACAAGCAGCCGTTGGCCTTGGCCGAAGGCAAGCCCTTCGCGGGTCTCTTTGACGCCGTGCTGGGAGCAGAAGTGGCCCGGCGCCTGGGCTACAAGCTGGGGGAGCGCATCACCCTGGCCCACGGCATGGAAGGCCACGGCCTGGCGGAGCACGGCGACAAGCCCTTCACCGTGGTGGGCATCCTGGCCCCCACGGGCACGCCCGTGGACCGCACCGTGCACATCAGTCTGGAGGCCATGGAGGCCATCCACCTGGACTGGCAGGGCGGGGCGCCCATGCCCGGCCTGGCCATTCCGCCGGAGCTGGTAAAGAAGTTCGACCTCACGCCCAAGGCGGTCACCGCCGTGCTGGTGGGCCTGAAGACCCGGGCCGGGGTGTTCGCCATGCAGCGCTGGGTGGCCAACTACCGGGACGAGGCCCTGATGGGCGTGCTGCCCGGGGTGGCCCTGTCCCAGTTGTGGGACATGATGGCGGTGGCGGAGAAGGCCCTCCTGGCCGTGTCCGCCCTGGTGGTGGCGGTGAGCTTCGCCGGCCTGGTGGCCGTGGTGCTGGCGGGCCTGGGGGAACGGCGGAGGGAGCTGGCCATCCTGCGCTCCGTGGGCGCCCGGCCCCGGGACCTGTTCGCCCTGCTGGCCTTCGAGGGGGCGGCCGTGACCCTGGCCGGGGCGGTGACGGGCGTGGTGCTGCTGGCTGTCCTGTCGACCGCCTTGGGCCCCTGGGCTCAGGCCCACTACGGCCTTGCCTTGTCCCTGGCTCTGCCTGGCAGCGAGGAATTGAAGCTGCTGGGGGCGGTGGTGGGGGTGGGTACCCTGGCCAGCCTGCTGCCCGGCTGGCGGGCCTATCGCCTGTCCCTGGCCGACGGCCTGACGCCCCGGGTGTGAGCATGTCGCGCGGCATCCGGCACATGTTGTTCGCCTTGCTGTTCCTGCTGGCCCAGGCCGGCGCCCTGGCCCACGGCATCGGTCATTTTTCCGATCGCCATGCCCACGATGACGACGGGGCAGACCATGAGCCCCTATGCGCGCTATGCCTGGCCTTCGCGCCCCTGGGCGCGGGCACGGCCAGCGTGCCGCCGGTTTGGACGCCGCCCGAATCCATTCCCCTGTTCGATGCAGCCGTACCAGCGGCCTCGCCGTCGGTCTTTCAAACCGCCTGCCGGAATCGTGGGCCGCCCCGTTTGACCTGGTAATTCCCTCGCTTCATTCCGCGCCGGCCGGTGCGGACCGCCATTGTTATTTAGAGGATTCACCATGTTCAAACGCAGCATTCTCGTGAGCGCGCTCGCCTGCGCGTTTCCCATTCCCGCCCTGGCCGTGGGCGATGCCGACCTGGCCGCCCTGCGGGCCGAGTTCGACCAGAAGCTCCAGGCCATCCAGGCTGAATACGAGGCCCGCCTGAAGGCCATGGAAAACCAGATGGAAGCCCGCCTGGCCCAGCCCGCGGCGGCTCCGGTCCAGCAGGAGGCCCAGGCCAACGACTTCAACCCGGAGATGTCCCTGATCCTGTCCGGCAACTACGCCCGGCGGGAGCCGGGAGAGCGCCACGTCACCGGCTTCCCGGCCGGCGGCCACGACCATGGCAGCCGGGGCTTCAGCCTGGACCACACGGAACTGACCCTGGGGGCCAACATCGATCCCACCCTGCGGGGCTACGCCAACATCGCCTTCGCCGACGATGAGGTGGAGGTGGAGGAGGCCTGGTTCCAGACCCTGGCCCTGGGCAACGGCCTGTCGCTGAAGGGCGGGCGCTTCCTGTCCGGCATCGGCTACGCCAACGAGCAGCATCCCCACGCCTGGGACTTCGCCGACAACAGCCTCATGTACAAGGTGCTTTTCGGCGAGCACCTGGGCCAGGACGGGGTGCAGGTGAAATGGCTGGCGCCCACGGACACCTTCCTGGAGTTCGGCGCGGAACTGGGCAGGGGCGCCAACTTCCCGGGCTCCGAGGACGGCGGCGACCGCAACGGCGCCGGCGCCTGGGCGGCCTTCGCCCATGTGGGGGGCGACGTGGGCGCGTCCTCCTCCTGGCGGGCGGGCCTGTCCTACCTCGTCGCCCGGCCCCGGGACCGGGACAGCGAGATGGAGGACCTGAACGACGTGGAGGTGGAAACCCTGTTCAGCGGCAGGTCGAAGACCTGGCTGGCGGACTTCGTGTGGAAGTGGGCGCCGGACGGCAACCCCAGGGCGCGCAACTTCAAGTTCCAGGCCGAGTACTTCCGGCGCAACGAAACGGGGACGCTGACCTGTCTTGACCCGGACGCCACCAACCCGGGCGACCTGTGCGACGGCGATCCGGCCGACGCCTACCGCGGCAGGCAATCCGGCTGGTACGCCCAGGGGGTCTACCAGTTCATGCCCCGCTGGCGCGTGGGCCTGCGCTATGACCGGCTGGACAGCGGCAGCGTGGACTTCGGCGCCAACAACGCCGCCCTGCCCGTGGCCGACTACCGGCCCCACAAGTGGAGCCTGATGGCGGACTACGCCCCCAGCGAATTCTCCCTGTTCCGCCTGCAACTGGCCCGGGACCGGTCCATGCAGGGCAGCCCGGACGACAGCCAGGTCACGCTGCAATACGTCCACAGCCTGGGCACCCACGGGGCCCACAAGTTCTGAGGAGAACCGTCATCATGATCAAGCGACTGTTGTTGCTGGCGCTCCTGCTGTGGGCCCAGGGGGCCCGGGCCGATCTCAACATCCTGGCCTGCGAACCGGAATGGGCCTCTCTCGCACAGGAACTGGGCGGCGGGAAGGTCAGGGTGACGTCCGCCACCACGGCGCGCCAGGACCCCCACCACATCGAGGCGCGGCCCTCCCTCATCGCCCGGGCCCGCAACGCGGACCTGCTGGTGTGCACGGGGGCGGAACTGGAGGTGGGCTGGCTGCCCCTGCTGCAGCGGGAATCCGGCAATGCCCGCATCCAGCCGGGACAGGCGGGCTATTTCGAGGCCGCCGCCTTCGTCCCGCTGCTGGAGAAATCCGGTGTCGCCGATCGGGCCCGGGGGGACGTGCATCCCGGCGGCAACCCCCACCTGCATGCCGACCCGCGCAATCTCCTGCCGGTGGCGGAGGCCCTGGCCCGCCGCCTGGCGGAGCTGGACCCGGCCAACGCCGGACACTATGCCGCCCGGGGACGCGCGTTCCAGGAACGCATGGGGGCCGCCATAGCCCGCTGGGAGAAAGCGGCGGCGCCCCTGCGGGGCGTGCCGGTGGTGGTGCACCACAAGAGTTTTTCCTACCTGGCCCGCTGGCTGGGCCTGGACATGGTGGCGGACCTGGAACCCAAGCCGGGGGTGGAGCCTTCCGTGGCCCATCTGGCCGGCCTGCTGCAAGGCCTGAAGGCCCGGCCGGCGCGCATGGTGCTGCGCACCGCCTACCAGTCGCCCAAGCCCGGCGCGTGGCTGGCGGAGCGGGCCGGCATCCCCGCCGTGGAACTGCCCTACACCGTGGGCGGCTCGGTGGCGGCCGCGGACCTGTTCGGCCTGTTCGACGACACCCTGGCCAGGCTGAACGGGGCCTTGCGGTGACCGGCCTGGAGCCCGGCATCCTGCTGCCCGCCTTCGCCGCGGGCCTGCTGGTGCTGGCCAGCCACGTGCCCCTGGGCCAGGCGGTGCTCAAGCGGGGCATCGTCTTCCTGGACCTGGCCATCGCCCAGATCGCCGGCCTGGGGGTGATCGTGGTGCACAGCCTGGGGGGCGAGGGCAGTGCGTGGTTTACCCAGGCGGGGGCGGTGACGGCGGCCTTGTTGGGGGCCCTGTTCCTGCACCGCATGGAACGGCGGGATCCGGCCCGCCAGGAGGCCGTCATCGGCGTGACCTTCGTGGCCGCCGCCTGCCTGGCCCTGATCCTCATGAGCCGGGATCCCCACGGCGCGGAGCATCTGCAAGACCTGCTGGTGGGGCAGATACTTTGGTCCACGTGGGCCGACCTGGCCCCCATGGCCGTGGTCACCGCGCTGATGCTGGCGGCCTGGTTCGACCTGAAATGGCAACACTCGCCCCTGGGCTTCTACCTGCTGTTCGCGGTCACCATCACCGCCTCGGTGCAGGCGGTGGGAATCTATCTGGTGTTCGCCAGTCTCATCGTGCCGGCCCTGGCAAGTCGAAACAGCCTGGTCCGGGCTTACGCCGTGGGGGCGGGAGGGTATGCTCTCGGCCTGGCCGCCTCCGGCCTTTGGGATTTGCCTTCCGGCGCCGCCATCGTCCTGGCCCTGGTGCTGATGGCGATCATGACCCGATTCATCAAGAGACCCGCCCATGCATGAGTTGCGCACTGTTTTGATCCTGTCCCTGCTGTGTCTGGGCCTGGCCGCCCAGGCGGCGGACTACAAGGTGGGGGACCGCCTGGCCCCCGCCGCCGGGGACAAGGCCACCACCTACAGGGAAGTCAACTGGGACGACCTGCTGCCCAAGTCCTGGGACCCCATGAAGGTCATCGAGGAACTGAAGCTGGACAAGCTGAAGGACTCGGACCCCAAGGCCATGGAGGCCATGGAGAAGCTGAAGCGCATGTGGAACGACGCGCCTTCCAATCCGGCCATGAACGGCCAGGCCATCCGCATCGCCGGCTTCATGGTGCCCCTGGAGTGGGGCAAGCGGGAGGTGAAGGAATTCCTGCTGGTGCCCTACTTCGGCGCCTGCATCCACGTGCCGCCGCCGCCGGCCAACCAGATCATCCACGTGGTGGCCGACAGGCCCTACAAGGCCAAGGAGGACATGGACGCCGTGTGGGTGAGCGGCATCCTGGAACTGGCCACCTCCAAGACCGACATGGGGGATTCCGGCTACCGCCTGCGGGCCAGGAAGGTGGAGGCTTACAAGGAACCGAAGCGTTAACAGGGGCTGACTTCGGTCAAGCCCCGGCGGGGCAGGGCGTGGGATCATGGACCCCATGCTCATCGCCCTCATCGCCGCCACCCTCATCGCCCTGCTGGCGGGCCAGGCCCTGCCCAAGGCCTTCGCCGCGGCGCCGGCTTTCTGGGCCCACATCGCCCTGGCCCTGGGGGTGATGACCCTGATCACCGCCGCCATGCAGCATTTCGTGCCCGTGCTGTGCCGCAGCCGGGGCGCGGACAACTGGACGGCGCGCCTGCCCCTGGTGATGCTGGCGGCGGGGCTGCTGGCGGTGACGGTCCTGGGGGGCTGGCTGGACTACCTGTGGATTGCCCTGGCCGCCCTGCTGGCCCTGGCGGGCGCGGCGGCCATGATCGCCTGGATGTGGGGCAAGGGCCGCCAGGCCCTGGGGCGGCCCCATCCGGGACTGAACTGGTACGTGGCGGCCATGGCCTGCCTGGGCCTGGCCCTCACCGCCGCCCTGGTGATTCCCTTCCTCCCTCACTGGCATGCCGAACTGCGGGCCTTCCATCTGCATCTCAATTTGTACGGTTTCGTGGGCCTCACCGCCGTGGGCACCCTGCAGGTGCTCATGCCCACCGCCGCCGGCCAGGCCGATCCCCAGGCCGGCCCACGCCTGCGCCAGGACCTGAAGTGGGCCCTGGCCGGGGCCCTGGGGGTGGCCTTCGGCCAGGCCGCCCTGCCCGCGCTGACTTGGCTGGGCGTGGCGTGCTGGATCTGGGTGCTGGGGCGCATGCTCCGGGCCTGGTGGCGCTTGCATCGCGCCCGCATCCTGAGTCTGCACGGGGCCGAGCCGGTGCTGGTGGCCGCCGTGCTGGGCTTCGCCGCCTCCCTGGTGATGCTGACTCGGGCGGAGGGGCAGGCGGAACCCCTGGGACTGTTTCTGCCTGCCTTCCTCATGCCCCTGGTGACCGGCGCCGCCGGGGTGCTGGCGCCGGTCTGGCTCAACCCCGCCCGGGCCGCCGCCCATGAGGCCGGGCGCCGGGTCCTCAACCGCTGGGGGTCCGTCCGGGCGCTCCTGTTCCTGATGCCGGCCGTGCTGTCCCTGCTGGGCTACCAGTGCGCCGGCATGCCCGCCCTGACGGCCCTCTTCTGGTTCGGCATCGTCTTCGCCGCGTGGCTGTATCGGCAGGATTGACCGGGGTCAATCCGGGCCGCCGCCATTAAAGAAAGGCGGCCTTCCGTCCGTTAAGGCTTGCAACGCTGTCGCCGAACAGCGCGTCATTCCG
>CAZREY010000092.1:0-8567 GCA_964599015.1 uncultured Thiobacillus sp. | reverse complement strand
ATAGTCCGGCATCTTCCAATGGCGGGCGGCCAGGTAGCCCACCACGGCATGGTCCGTGCTGAAGTTGGCGTCCTCCGCCAGGATGTCGGGCCAGACGTAGCCGCTGCCGGTCATGAAGGGGTATTCGTACTTCTCGATGTGCTGGAGCAGGATGGGCACGCCGCAGTCCATGAACAGGGCCGCCAGTTGGGCATGTTCGGGGAAGATGTTGCACACGCTGCGCTGCTTCCAGGCCACGACGCGGGCATAGCCGGCGATCTCGTTGGCCCGTTCCCAGAACCAGGGATAGAACCTGGATTCGCCGTAGATGGCCGCTTCCAGGCTGAGCCCCCGGGTCAGTTCGGCCACGGTGTTCAGGCCCACCAGGGAGACCGCCTGGGACACCGTCTCCGGTGGTTTGCGCAGGCCGTAGGTCGGTTTGGAAAGGGTGCGGTACAGGCGGGCGGTCATGCCTGCGTCCGACTGGACCACCTTGGCGATGTCCTCCATTTCCGAATCGGGGTCGTCCAGCAGGCGGTGCAGTTCCTCCAGCAGGGGTGGGGGCGAGGGGATGCGCACCGCCATGGACAGGGCGGGATCGGTGAATTCCTGGTGTGTCTGGGCCATCTGACAGATTCTTGTTCGGTTGCGGGAAGCGGATCGGCGCCAGCCCCGTGAAATGGCAAGGCGGATTATTTGTCGTCAGGGAAATCGGCGCTGGCTAATAATACCGCCTCATACCCAAAACTATCGTGAACGCCATGCCGCGCTATTCCTACAGGGGCCGCCCATTGAAGGCCGACTCCGAAGCCCTCGAAGAACAAAGCGAAAAGCTCCACAAGGCCCTGGCCACCGCTGGCCTGGGTTCCCGCCGGGACATGGAGCAGCTCATCGGCGAAGGCCGGGTCAGCATCAACGGCCTGCCCGCCAAGGTGGGGGACCGGGTCAAGCCCGGCGACCTGGTGAAGGTCAACGGCAAGCTGGTGCGACTGCAATGGAAGAAGCAGATGCCCCGGGTGCTGCTGTACCACAAGCCGGAAGGGGAGATCGTCTCCCGGGACGACCCGGAAGGCCGCCCCTCCGTGTTCGCCGGCCTGCCCGGCGTGCGGGGCGGGCGCTGGGTGAGCGTGGGCCGCCTGGACTTCAATACCGAGGGCCTGCTCATCTTCACCACCAGCGGCGAACTGGCCAACCGCCTGTCCCACCCCCGCTACGAGGTGGAACGGGAATATGCCGTGCGCATCGTCGGCACCCTCACCCAGGACCAGACGGATGCCCTGCTACACGGCGTGGCCCTGGAGGACGGCACGGCCAACGTGGAAAACATCGTCCCCGCCGGCGGCGAGGGTATCAACCAGTGGTACCACCTGGTCATCAAGGAAGGCCGCAACCGGGAGGTGCGCCGCCTGTTCGAACACCTGGGCCTCACCGTCAGCCGCCTCATCCGCGTGCGCTACGGCCCCATCGCCATGCCGCCCCGCCTGAAACGGGGCATGCGGGAGGAACTGGCGGAGGCTGAAGTGGCCGCCCTCATGCAGTGGTGCGGCCTGGAAAAGGCCCCCGTGAGCAAGGCCACGGCCCGCAAGAGCCGGGGTGAGGAGGGGCAGGGCCGGGACGATGCCTTTCGCCCGCCCCGCAACGCGCCCGCCACCAAGGCCGCCCATCCCTACCGCCGCCGGGTGACCGGCAAGGGCCGGGGTGAGTAGGGACGGCCATGCTCAAATGGCTGCTGACCCTGTTCGTGGCGCTCCTGCTCAGCGGCCTGTTGTCCTATGGTCTGCGGCGCCTGGGCATTACGCGCCTGCCGGGGGATTTCGCCTTCAAGGGCCGCCACGGCCGCTTTGTCCTGCCCCTGGCCAGCAGCCTGTTGCTGTCGGCGCTGCTGGGCGCCTTCGTCTTCCTGGTCTGAGGGCGCAATAAAAAAGGCCAGGCGGATGGCCTGGCCGGATTGTGATGTCGTGGACACCCGCCGTTCAGGTCTCCAGGCTGATGGGCGCGCCCACCCGTTGCCAGGCGAGCTGTTGGGGGGGCTGGGGCGCCGGGGCGGTCCGGTCCGCTTGCCGGGTGCCTTGCACCTGGACGGCCGGTTCCGCCACCGGGGTGGCGAAGGCCGGGCTGCCCAGCATCAGCAGCAGACCGGCGAGGGTGATGAGCTTGGCGGTCATGGTCTGTCCTCCAGGCATCAGTTCACCGCGTTGGCGGAGGCGGGCTGGGCATAGACCTCCCGCACCGCCTCGTAGGCGTCGTCGCCCATGACCCGTCGCTTCACCGCCGCGCTGCCCAGGATTTCCGACAGTTCCTGCAGCAGGCCGTACTGCACCTCCTTGCTGAGGGGCGTGCGGCAGGCCACTTCCAGGGCGTTCCACTTGTAGGCCGGGTGCTGGTCCCGGATGTAGAGACGCTGGCAGGCCTCCATGAGATACCAGCCCCGCTCGTGCTTGTCCTCGCTCTCCGGCTGGTTCACCAGGTCCTCGAACTGGCTGCCCAGGATCTCGTTCTCGATGGCGGCGGAGAGGCCGTTGCCGCTGTGGCCCAGGGCCTTCAGGGCGGCGTTCTGGTACTCCCGGGCCTTGGCGGAGAAGGGATCGGCGATGCTGTGGGCCAGTCCGGCCCAGTGCAGCAGGCGGGGGCGTTCCGGGTCGGTGTGGGGCAGGGTGGCCAGCAGATAGTCCGCCAGGCCCTGGGCACTGTCGTCCTTGTTGGCGGTGAGCAGGTCGTACAGGGCGCGGATGAAGGGGGGGCAGGGCTCCAGCAGGGTCACGTGGGACTTGATCCACAGTTCCCGGTCGATGTCCCGCAGGCGATCCTGGTTGTGGGCGGCGATGTTCTTGCGGCTGGCGGGGTTCTCCCAGTTCTGCACCGTGGTGACGGAGACGCTGGCCAGCACCGCCAGGGCTTCCTGGGACAGGCTGTGGCGCCGCCGCAGGCCGCCCACCCAGTCCGCCTCGAATTCCCGCTGGCTGCTGTAACGGCGGCGGGGGTTGAGTTGGCGGCTCTGGGCCAGCCACTGTTCTTGCAGGAACGGCATGGAACTTCCTCCTAATCGCATCTCACGGTGTTCAGGTTAGTGGGCCTCGGGGCCTATCGCTACCAACCAGGTTGGTGAACCTGGTGGGCCTCTCCGTTTGGCCTGCCCGGTTGCAACTGAGTCAGTAACGGCAGTTGGGCGGAAAACCTAAGGTTCGAAGCGTCCGGCATGTGCCGGGATGCATCGCAGGAGGTCCACCATGTATTCCGAGAATCTAGTCGTCATGCTGCTCATGGCCGCCGCCCAGGTGACCAGCCCCCAGGCCAAGGCACCGTCCGGCCCCGTTGTGGAAGATGCCCGCCACGCCATGATCCGGGCCGTGAAGGAGCCGGAACTGGTGGCCGCGTTGAGCCTGCGGGCCAAGCGGATGGATGTGCGCAAGCGTAATGCCGTGGCCAGCCAGACCATGCTGGCCAGCGCGGATTGAAAGCAGGCCGGCGGAACGCCGTTCCTGCGTTTGCCTCACGTCCGTTATGGCTCCGGAAAGCTCGCCCATGAGAATGAACTTGCCATCCAAACCCCCTGCCTACCCTTATGGCCGTCCCGCGGTGGTCTTTCCGGCGGCCCATGCCCTGAAGGCCCTGTCGGCATGTCCCCCATGTCAAGGGGGGTGGCATGAAGCGACTCCGGTGGAGAAGGTGGATTTCTCCGCCTTCTTCAAGCGCTGGAGCGATTGAGGCGGATGCTGATGCGGTGTGGCCTACAAGGCCATGGCCACCGGAATCCGCCTGGAGCCGAAGGCCTTGTCGAAGTGCCGGAAGCGTCCGGCGATGGTCGCGCCGCAGTGGGGGCAATGGCCGTCGTCGGTGAGGTGGTACTCGGGAATCTCGTACCAGTCCCTGACAATCAGGGGCTTGTGGCATTTCGGGCAGTAGGTGGTGCCGCCCTCCAGGTCGTGGACGTTGCCGGTGTAGACGAAGTGCAGCCCCGCTTCCAGGGCAATCTTGCGGGCCCGGGTGAGGGTGGCCGGCGGGGTGGGGGGGATATCCTTCATTTTCCAGTCCGGATGGAAGGCGCTGAAGTGCAGGGGCACGTCGGGGCCCAGTTCCTTGAATATCCATGCCGACAGACGGCGGATTTCCTCGTCCGAGTCGTTGAGGGTGGGGATGACCAGGGTGGTGATCTCCACCCACACCTGGGTTTCCTTCACCAGATAGACCAGGGTATCCAGGATGGGCTGCAACTGGCCGGCACAATATTTGACATAAAAATCGTTCGTGAAGGCCTTCAGGTCCACATTGGCCGCGTCCATGTCGGCATAGAACTCGGCGGTGGCTTGCTTGTGCATGAAGCCGGCGGTCACCGCCACGTTTTTCAGGCCCTGGGCCCTGCACGCCTTGGCGGTGTCCATGGCGTACTCGGCGAAGATGACCGGATCGTTGTAGGTGTAGGCCACGCTCAGGCAGCCCATGTCCCTGGCGCGCAGGGCTATCTCTTCAGGGCTGGCGGCGTCCATGAGCCGGTCCATGTCCCGTGACTTGGAAATGTCCCAGTTCTGGCAGAACTTGCAGGCCAGGTTGCAGCCGGCGGTGCCGAAGGAGAACACCGAGGTGCCCGGGTAGAAATGGTTGAGGGGCTTTTTCTCGATGGGGTCCACGCAGAAGCCGGAACTGCGGCCGTAGGTGGTGAGGATCATGTGCCCGCCTTCCATCTTGCGCACGAAGCAGGCGCCTCGCTGCCCCTCGTGGAGCTTGCAGTCCCGGGGGCACAGGTCGCACTGGATGCGGCCGTCGCCCAGGTCATGCCACCAGCGGGCGGGATAACGGGATTCCTCGACTTTCATGATGTGTGCTCCTCATTCTCTTCCTTGAATTTCTCCACCGTGTAGCGGGCCAGGCGCACGTCCTTGGACCAGTAGTCCGGGGCCAGGCCGGCCTTGCGCTTCAGGTGGGCCATGAATTCCCTGGGTTGGGGCAATTGCTCCCACACCTGGGGCAGGAAGGTGGCCCGGTGCCAGCCCGCTTCCAGGATGAGGCCATCCACCCCGGGCCGCAGTTGGGCCAGGGCATCGGCCTCGTCCGTGAAATGCATGGGCAGGGGCGCGGAGAGGATGGAGACCTCCACCCGGGTGTGGGCCAGTTCGTTTTCCTCCAGGGGCGGGAAGCGGGGGTCGCCGAAGGCGGAGGCCAGGGCGTTCTGTTCCACGTCTTCCACCAGGGGGCGGTGGGCTTCCAGGGTGCCCATGCAGCCCCGCAGCTGGCCGCCCTGGGTCAGGGTGACGAAGGTGGCGCCCGGCTGGTACAGCCATTCCGGCAGCGCGGGACGTTGCAGTGCCTGGCCGAACCGGGCGGCGATGGCGCCCCGGGCCAGGGTGGTGAGCAGGCGTCCCTTGTCGGCGGTGTTGTTCATTGGGTTTCCGTGAAGGCGAAGGCCCCGTAGCCCACCACCTGATCCCGGTCGCCGGCGGTGTCGCCGGAATTGCGCAGGTCCAGGAGATGGGGCCGCAAGCCATGGTGTTTGGCGGCCAGCAACAGGCCGTTGATGGGATGGGCGCCGCAGGCCTGTTCCCCCGCCAGGTCGGTGCGCAGGTCCAGGATGGCCTGGGCCGTGGCCTTGTCCACCCTGTTGCTGGTCTGGTAGGGCAGGTAATGGGACAGGTCGGAACTCACCACGATGAGGGTCTCGTCGCCGCCCCACAGCCGTTCCAGCACTTCCGCCACGTCCTGGGGCGTGGCGCCCCCCACCGCCAGGGGCACCAGCTTGAAGCTGCCCAGCACCTCCTGCAGGAAAGGCAGTTGCACTTCCAGGGAGTGTTCCCGGGCATGGGCGGCGGTCAGGATTTCCACCTGGGGCAGGTCGGCTATTTCGGCCATGGCCTCCCTGTCCAGGGGGATGGTCCCCAGGGGCGTGTCGAAGGCCTCCACCCCTGGCAGGGCCAGGCCTGTCACCCAGACCCGATGCACGGGTCCCAGCAGCACCACGCGGCTGATTTGGCCGCGCAGGGGTTCCAGCAGCCGGTAGGCGCTGGCGGCGATGGGGGCTGAATAGATGTAGCCGGCATGGGGCGCGATGATGGCCTTGGGCCGGTAGGCGAATTCCCTCGCCTCGGTCAGGTAGCGGGCCACATCCCTGTGCAGGGCGCCGGGTTCGGCTGGATAGAAGAGGCCAGCCACGGCGGGGGGTCTTGTGTTCATCATTGCAACCTTCCTCTCGAATGCATGCTCTCAATTAAAATTTAGGGCACCCCACCCCATACACAACCATGTCCAGCCACTTTGCCCTCCTGCCCGCCGCCGGCGTGGGCGCCCGCATGGGCGCCGACCATCCCAAGCAGTACCTGGATATCCATGGCCGCCCCATGATCTGGCATGCCATCCGCGCCTTCGACGGCCACCCGGCCATCAAGGGGGTGTATGTGGTGATTTCCCCGGAAGACGGCTGGTCCGGTTTGTCCCGGCTCACCGTCTTGCGCCAGGGGGGGGCCACCCGGGCGGAAAGCGTGCTCAACGGCCTGGAAGCCATGGCCGGCGAGGTGGGAGCGGACGACTGGGTACTGGTGCACGACGCCGCCCGGCCCTGCCTGTCCCGGAGCCTGCTGGACAAGCTGTTCAACCAGGTGGATGGGGATGCCGTCGGCGGCATCCTGGCCGCGCCGGTGGCGGACACCCTGAAGCGGGAAGGGGAGGGGGGGCGCATCCGCGAAACCCTTTCCCGGGAAAAGCTATGGGGGGCCCAGACGCCCCAGATGTTCCGCCATGGCCTGCTGACCCGGGCCCTGATTCAGGTGGGCACCGGGGTGACCGACGAGGCCTCGGCGGTGGAGGCCCTGGGCCTGTCGCCGCTGCTCGTGGAAAGCGACCTGACCAACCTGAAGGTCACCTACCCCCGGGACCTGGAGGTGGCCGCCTGGCTGCTGGGCGGCCGGTGATTATTTCCTGCCGGGGATGACGGTGCGGACTTCGAAACGGTAGGCGTCGTGGCAGCCGGAGCAGTAGGTCATGCTTTCCGCCAGCTGGGCCTGGACCGCCGACATGTCCTTCTTTTCCACGGCGACCCGGGCCAGCTGGTCGAAGGATTCCCGCATGGCGATGCCGATCTGGACGTACTCCTCCGGCAGCCGCTCCCGCAGTGAGGCCGGGGTTTTGTCCAGCAGGGTGCCGATGGGGCGGGCCGCCGTGGCCGCCGCCTGGAAATCGTTCTTGGACAGGGCCAGGTGCAGGTTGAAAAGGCCGTGTAGCAGTTCCCGCATCTCGAACAGGAACTGGTTGCGTTCCTTGGTGGTAACGATGATGGGTTGGCGAACCTCCCGGGCGGTGTACTCATCCGCGACCGTGAGCGGCGCGGTCCCGGCGAGCATCAACGCCAGGACGATCGAATGGGTTTTCATGCGCATGGCTCACTCCTCGGTATGGTTTGCATATTTATGACAAGAATATCCTGATAATCCAGCCCATGACTAGCCGCCTGCCTACTTCCGGCGGGCGACATCCACCCCTCGCACGTGGCCGATGCGGGCCAGGCAGCGGGTGAGCTGGGCCACGTCCGCTACTTCCAGGGTGAATTCCATGAAGGCCGTGTCCTGTTGGGAAACGGTGTTCACCCGCACCACGTTGACCCTCTCCTGGGCCAGGATCTCGGTCACGTCCTTCAGCAGGCCCGAGCGGTCCCGGGCCACCACTTCCACGTCCACGGCGAAGAAGCTGCCGGCCTTGGCGCCCCAGTCGGCCTGGAGGAGGCGTCCCCGCCGCTCTTCCGGCAGATGCAGGATGACGGGACAGTCGGCCCGGTGGATGGTGACCCCGTGGCCCTGGGTGATGTAGCCCACGATGGCATCGGGGGGGGCGGGCTTGCAGCAGCCCGCCATCTGGGTCAGCAGGCCCGGCTCGCCCTCCACCAGCACGCCGGCGGCTTCGGTCTTGCGCCTGGAGGCGGTGACCAGGGGCTTCTCCTGGGGCGGCACGAATTCGTCGTGGAGGGTCCGGTCCAGCTGGGTGGCGCCCACGTCGCCCCGGCCCAGGGCGGCGAACAGGTCCTCCGGCTTGGCGAACTTGAGGCGGTTCGCCAGCTTTTCCAGGTTCACGTTGGTGAGGTTCAGGCGGTGAATTTCCCGGTCCAGCAGAGCGCGGCCTTCCTGGATATGGGTGTCCAGGTCCTGCTGCTTGAACCACTGGCGCACCTTGGCCTTGGCCCGGCCGGTCTTGAGCACGCCCAGATGGGGATTGAGCCAGTCCCGGCTGGGGCCGCCCTGCTTGACGGTGAGAATCTCCACCCGCTGGCCCGTGGCAAGGGGCGTGTCCAGGGATACCAGGCTGCCGTCCACCTTGGCGCCCCGGCAACGGTGGCCCAGCTCCGTGTGCACGGCGTAGGCGAAGTCCAGGGGCGTGGCGCCGGCGGCCAGGGCGATGACCTTGCCCTGGGGGGTGAGGACGAAGACCTCATCCTGGAACAGCTCGTTCCTGAAGTGCTGGGCCAGCTCGGAGCTGTCCCCCACCTCCTGGCGCCAGGCCAGCAACTGCCGCAGCCAGGCGATCTTGTCCTGGAGTCCGCCCCCCTTGTCTCCGCCCTTGCCGCCTTCCTTGTAGCGCCAGTGGGCGGCCACGCCGAATTCGGCCACGCGGTG
>CAZREY010000091.1:0-8583 GCA_964599015.1 uncultured Thiobacillus sp. | reverse complement strand
AGGAAAACGAGGGCATCCTGCTGGCCGCCAGTGCCGGGGCCCTGGGCATGCGGCTGGGAGGCAGCGTGCGGGTGGGCGGCGGAGAACTCCAACGGCCCCGCCTGGGCCATGGCGAGCCGCCGGTCGCGGAATCCATGGACGGCATCGTTGCCCTGGTGTGGCGTGCCATCCTGCTCTGGGGCGCGGTCCTGGGGCTGTTCTGGCTGGGCAGCGTCTGATGGTCCAACTTCTGTCCTGTCAGGAAATCACTGGCCGGTACTGACGATCCCGCCGTTGGGAAGAAACACGGCCCCCGTGGTGCCATCGGAAAAACCACTGCTTAGCCGGCTCTGCCAGGTGTGGCTGCCGCCGGATCCACCCCTGCTCCGGGTCATGGCTAGGAGATTCCACACGGGTGGGCCGCCCTCGTAGCCCGCGAGGCCATTGGCGGTAATGAAGTAGCGTCCGGGCAGGATCGGGCCTGTGATCTGCTGCAATGCCTGGACATCCAGGCGATGCAATTCACGGCCGTTCACGAAGATGGCCGTTCCGCGCCCGGATGCATCAGCGCGGAGAGGGCCTCCCAGCTTGAGACCGGGCGATATGAAGCCTAGGGTCGGTCCCCCTTTGAGGCCCCAGGCGCCCAGGACAGGGTCATACCAGTAGTCGGCATTGTCGATGCGGACCCGGTAGGCGCGTTCCAGTTGCAGCAACTCCTGGGGATTCAGTCTTTTTCCATTGATGACCACGTCGCGTGTGGCCATCGGTGGTGCAGCCCTGTTGGCTGCAGGCTTGGCGCTGTCCCGGACGGAGTTGGAGGTCGTGGGTGACTCGACACGATGGAGGGTGATGCTCTCAGCCTCTTCCCGTGTGCCAACGACCACCAGCAATTGCCTGTCGCGCACTGTAGCGCTGATCGGCATCGAATTCCCGGTCGTGCCGATCGTTCCTGAAAATCCCCCCGCATTGCGCCGTGCCCTGATGGGCAGGGACATGCCCGGTTCGCTCATTGTGCCGGTGATCGTGCCGCCCGCGGCCTCATTCAAGGTCATCGTTATCGATGGGCTGTAAGGGTCGGTGTAGGTCCCGCTGAGACTGTCCGGCATGGCGTTGCTGCTGGCGGCCAGGGCGAGTATTCCCAATGCCACCAGCCACACCGTCTTGAAGAAGGTGCTCATGGGGAATATCTCATGGTGAAGAGATATCCCAGATGGTGGTGTTCCAGTCCGGGAGGGTGGGGAACTTGGGCGAGGCTTCGATCAGGGCTGGCTGTGACTGATTGGACTCGATCTGGGGTGGTGGAAGCGGTGTCTTCACTTCCTGGCCGCTTTGCGGGTCGGCCACAGGCATTTGGGCTGGTGCCGACTGCACATACTGGGCGCTCTGCGCTTCCTGAACGGGTTTCTGAGCGCACCCGGAAATTGGCAGGCAGGCCAGAGTGGCAAGCAGCGATACGCAGATGATGCTTCCCATGTCCATGAATGAAAGTCGAGTGTGCATTGCATGTCTCCTTAGAACTTGTAGCTGATGCCAACACCGTACTGGGTGGCATCCGTCTCATAGTTCGAGAGGTTCGAGTCGTACTGGTCATCCTTGTAGTAAAGGTCCGCAGACCAATGCGGGGAGAAGGGCCACACTGCCTGGATCTGGGTGGTGGTGATGCGTTGATAGTCACGTCCCAACGGTGCGTTGGCGTTGTAGTCCCGATCGCTGTACTTGATCTCCGCTGCCAGCCAGACGGGCTGCAAGGCGCCGCTCTCGAACCTTAGACGCAGGTTATAGCCGTCGTATTTGAAGTCCGCGCCTTTTGCGTCGTTGTTGATGTAGCCGATGTTCGCGGAGACGTTATGCAGTCCGCCCCCCATCCAGTAACGGACGCCAATGTCGACGCCGCTGCGATTTCCATCTCGATTCATGGTGGGGTTGGCGGGGAAGCGTACTTCGAAATCGTCCCAGCCCAGGCTGAGTGTTGCAGTCAGGACCAGGGCGCGGTTCAGTGCAACGCTTTCGGCGACCACGATGTTGTGGCTGCCGAGGCCCAGCGCTGCCAAGTCTTCGTTATGCCCATCCTCTTGCAGGTAGCTATATGAGAATGTCAGCGCTGCAGGATTCCCGGACAGGGAATGTCGATAGCTCGAGTAGATGCCTGGGTTGAAGGCATAGAAGTCGTAGTCGTCAAACTTCCAGTTCTGAGAAACGGACTGCAACTTGTCTTCGTGCCACAGGCTGCTTACGCCGAGTGTCAGGCCGGAAGTGACCTTGTCAGAGTTGTAAAACCGGTAGACTCCATTTGCCTGGGACGTGAAGTAGTTGGCGGCTGTTTTGCCGTCGGCCGGAAACGTGGTCACGTCCGGAACCAACTGAACATTGTTGTTGTGCCCTACGGCAAAGCGTACGGAAAGATCCCACGGACGCTGTGAAGATGAAGCGGATGGCGGAGGGGAACCGGAAGGCGCCTCGAAATCCGCGAGTGCGGAAGAGGCGGCGAACAGGCAGATAAGGAATGCTTGACGGTGCATCATGAACTATTCCTTTTGCGTTCAACGCCTTGCAAGATATTCCTCGGCGAAGGAATGTCAACAGGCGCATGTTTCTGCGGGTTTGTTTTCAGGATTTGAATTTGTCCTTCATCAATTAGAAATTTCATATCCATGCTCAACACCCTTTGGGTCAGCTTTTTCGCCATTGCCTTCGGGGCTTCCATCCTTCAATTCATCGGCGGCGACCAGGCCATCTTCGGCACGGTGATGAAGGCGGCCTTCGACGCCGCCAAGACCGCCTTCGAGGTGGCCCTGGGCCTCACCGGGGTGATGTGCCTGTGGCTGGGGGTGATGAAGGTGGGGGAGCGGGCCGGCTTCCTGGAGCTGCTGGGCCGCTGGCTGGCGCCCCTGTTCGCGCGCCTGTTCCCGGACGTGCCGAAAGGCCATCCGGCCCTGGGGTCCGTCACCATGAACATGGCGGCCAACGTGCTGGGCCTGGACAACGCCGCCACCCCCATGGGCCTGAAGGCCATGCGCGAACTACAGGAGCTGAACCCGGACAAGAACACCGCCAGCAACGCCCAGATCCTGTTCCTGGTGCTCAACGCCTCGTCGGTGACCCTGCTGCCTGTGACCATCTTCACTTACCGGGCCCAGCTGGGGGCGCAAGATCCCACCGACGTGTTCATCCCCATCCTCATGGCCACCTATTGCTCCACCCTGGCGGGCTTCCTCTTCGTCTCCGCCGTGCAGCGTATCCGCCTGGACGCCGTGGTGCTGGCCTGGATGGGGGGCATCACCGCCGTGGTGGGGGGGCTGGCCTTGTATTTCGCCCAGCTGCCGGCCGCCGACATGACGGCCCGGTCCTCCACCCTGTCCAACTTCCTGCTGCTCGCACTGGTGCTGGTATTCCTGCTGGGGGCGGCGGCGAAGCGGGTGAATGCCTACGAGGCCTTCATCGACGGCGCCAAGGAAGGCTTCCAGGTGGCGGTGACCATCATCCCCTACCTGGTGGCCATGCTGGTGGCCATCGGCATGCTGCGGGCCAGCGGCGCTCTGCCGGCCTTCGTGGAGGGGGTGCGGGGCGGCGTGCTGGCCCTGGGTTTCGACGCCGCCTGGGTGGACGCCCTGCCCACCATGCTCATGAAGCCCCTGTCCGGTTCCGGCGCCCGGGCCATGATGGTGGAGACCATGCAGGCCAGCGGCGCGGATTCCTTCGCCGGCCGCCTGGCCAGCATCGTCCAGGGCAGCACGGAGACCACCTTCTACGTGCTGGCGGTGTATTTCGGCGCCGTGGGCATCAAGCGGGTGCGCCACGCCGTGGCGGGGGGGCTCATCGCCGACCTGGGTGGCTTCGCGGCGGCCATCGCGGCGGCCTATCTGTTCTTTGGCGCCACGGCATGAGGGAACTACGCTTTGAAGCAGTAGCGGGTCGCGTTGACGAGATGAATGGATGAGGAGCTGGGCATGCTTTCCCGTATTCGCGCATTCCTGATTGCGCTGCTGGTGAAGACTCCCGTGCGCATCGCCCTGGGTCTGGTGGTGGCCTATCTCCTGTTCGGCTGGTTCGGCTTCGAGCCCCTGGCCAAGTGGCTGGCCCCCAAGATCGTGGCCGACAAGAGCCAGCACCAGCTGAGCCTGGCGATGGCGAAGTTCGACCCCCTGGCCCTGTCCGTCCAGGTGAAGGGCCTGGCCCTGAAGGAGTCGGACGGCAAGCCCCTGCTGGCCTTCGATGAGCTGTTCGTGGACTTCGAGGCCGCGAGCCTGTTCAAGTGGGCCTACACCTTCCAGGACATCCGCCTGGTGGCGCCCCATGCCCACGTGGCCCTGCTGGCCAACGGCCAGCTCAACTGGACCGCCCTCATCGAGGCCTTCAAGAGCGAGGAGGACGAGCCGGACAAGCCCCTGCCGCGCCTGCTGGTGCGGCACTTCGCCCTGGAGAAGGGGCGCGTGGACCTGGCCGACCGGCGGGTGGGTTTCAGCACCGGCCTCAATCCCATCGACCTGACCCTGGATGACCTCTCCACCCTGCCGGACGACAAGGGCACCTACGCCCTGGCCACCACCACCAGGCTGGGGGCCCGCATCCGCTGGAAGGGGGAACTGAGCCTCACGCCCACCATCGCCACGGGCCAGCTGGGCATCGACCAGATCCACCTGACCCGGGTCCTGCCCTACCTCCAGGCCCGCCTCAAAATGGGCCCGCCCGAGGGCCAGGCGGAACTGTCCCTGAACTACCGCGTGGCCTGGATGGACAAGAAGCTGTCCCTGGTGGTGGACCGGATCAATGCCCGCCTGGAACAGCTGGCCCTGCGGGGCAAGGACGCCGCGGAGCCGGCGGTGCGCCTGGACAGCCTGGCCCTGAAGGACGGCCGCTTCGACCTGGACAAGCGCAGCCTGGACATCGGCGGCATCGCCCTCCAGGGTGGCCGCATCCTATTGCATCGCGACCGGGACGGGCGGCTGGACATCCAGGACTGGTTCGTGCCGGCGGGCGAGGTCGCGCCGGCGGCCAAGCCAGCCACACCGGCCCCGACCGCCGCAACAGGCGAACCCTGGCGCATCAATCTGGCCGGCTTCAGCCTGGACGGCCTGGGGGTGGGATTCCGTGATGCCGGCTTCCGCCAGCCCCTGGGCGTGGACGTGGACAACGTGAAGGTGGGCTTCAGCGCCAACGCCGAAGTGGGCGGCGCCGCCACCCAGGCCCGGGTCGAGGGTCTGGGAGTGGAGATCGGCGGCGTGCGCCTTGCCAGCGGCGGCGCCAAGCCCTTCTTCACCCTGGGCGGCATCAGCCTGGCGGACGGCCGCGCCGACCTGGCGGAACAGTCCGCCAGCCTGGGCAGCGTGACCCTGCGGGACGGTGCATTGGAAGTGGCGCGGGAGGCGGGAGGCCGCATCGGCCTGCTGGAGGTCTTACGGCCGGCCGCAGGCAAGGCCGAGGCGCCGGCCCCGGCCAAGGCCCCGTCCGGTTCCGGACCCGCCTGGCGCTACCGCGTGGGCGAAGTGGGCCTGGCGGGCTTCCGGGTGGCCGTGCGGGACGAGACCGTGCAGCCAGCCGCCCGCCTGACCCTGGAGCGCATCAACGCTTCGGTGAAGGGCGTGAGCCAGGACCTGAAGCAGGCCCTGCCGGTGAAGCTTGCCCTGGCGGTGAAGGAGGGTGGCGGCTTCCAGGCGGAAGGCAAGGTCATCCCGGCCAAGCCCGCCGCCGACCTGCGCCTGGCCCTGAACAACCTGAGCCTGAGGCCCGCCCAGCCCTTCGTCAGCCAGGCGGCCAACCTCACCCTGGCCTCGGGGGCGGCCTCGGGCTCCGGGCGCCTCAGGTACGACGGCAAGCTGGTCTTCGACGGCGGCTTCCGGGTGACGGACCTGCTGCTCAACGAGTCCGAGGGCGGCGCGCGTTTCCTGGCCTGGAAGACCCTGGCCAGCGACAGCGTCAGCTACCGCCCGGCGGCCCTGGACATCGACGAACTCCGCCTGGACGGCCTGGGGGCCAAGCTGGTGATCGACAAGGACAAGACGGTCAACCTGAAGAAGATACTGAAAGCCCAGACGCCACCCCCTGCCGGACAGACGGCAGCACCGACCCCCGCCGCGCCAGTGCCCAAGCCCGCCAAGGCCGAGCCCGCCACCCGCATGACCATCGACCGGGTGCGGGTGGAAAACGGCGAGCTGGACTTCGCCGACCTGTCCCTGGCCCTGCCCTTCGGCACCCGCATCCACCACTTCAAGGGCGCCTTCAACGGCATTTCCACCCAGCCCGGCAGCGCCGCCCAGCTGGAACTGGACGGCCAGGTGGACGAATTCGGCCTGGCCCGGGCCGTGGGCCAGCTGGACCTGTTCGATCCCACCGCCTTCATGGACATCAAGGTGGTGTTCCGCAACGTGGAGATGACCCGCCTCACGCCCTACACCGCCACCTTCGTGGGCCGCAAGATCGACTCCGGCAAGCTGTCCCTGGACCTGGAATACAAGATCAAGGAACGCCAGCTCCTGGGCGAGAACCAGATCATCATGGACAAGCTCACCCTGGGCGAGCGGGTGGAAAGCCTCACCGCCAAGGACCTGCCCCTGGACCTGGCCATCGCCATCCTCCAGGACAGCGACGGACGCATCGACCTGGGTCTGCCCGTGTCCGGCAGCCTGGACGATCCCCAGTTCAGCTACGGCCGCATCATCTGGAAGGCCATCGGCAACATCCTCACCAAGATCGTCACCGCCCCCTTCCGGGCCCTGGCCAGCCTGTTCGGCGGCGGCGGCGAGAAGCTGGAGAAAATCGCCTTCGAGGCCGGCGAGGACAGCCTGACGCCGCCGGAGAAGGAGAAGTTCAAGCAGATCGCCACCATCCTGGGCAAGCGCCCCGGCCTGGCCCTGACCGTGCATCCCGCCTGGTCCGCCGAGATCGACCGGCCGGTGGTGAAGGAGGCCCGCCTGCGCCGGGCGGTGGCGGAAAAAATGGGCCTGAAGCTTCGGCCCGACGAGGAGCCCGGCCCCATCTCCACCGCCAATCCCAAGGTCCAGGCCGCCCTGGAAGGCCTCTATGCCGCGCGCCTGGGCGAGGAAAACTGGAAGTCGCTCCAGGCCAGATGGTTCCAGGCCAACCCGGAGAAGAAGCAGGAAAGCGGCGCCGGCAAGCTCATGTCCCGCCTGAAGGGGCTGTTCAAGAAGGAAGAGCCCCTGAGCGAGGCGGACATGCAGGTGCTGAAGGGCGCGGACCTGCACGGCCTGCTTTACGAACGCCTGCTGGCCCTGGTGGAAGTCACGGACGCCGACCTGGCGGCCCTGGCGCGCCAGCGGGGCGGTGCCGTGCTGGAGGGGCTGGCAACGGCAGGGGCTCCTGCGGCGCGAATGAAGCTGGGTGAGGTGGAAACCTTCACCAAGGAGGGCAGGGAAGTGCCCGCGCGCTTGGAATTGGGGGTGGCCAAATAATCAGAGGGAATACTTAAAGTTTTTCCTATGTCTGACGATATACGCCCAACCTCATAACAAGGGCGTCCTGACACATGTTGAATTCCCTGCGCATTTCCCAACGGCTCTGGCTCATGACCGCCCTCTCGGCGGTCTTGTTTTTCATCGCCATGGGCATGGCCTGGCAAAGTCTGAACGCGTCCCGCGCCACCACCCAGCAGCTTGCCACGGCCAGCGGGGTGCACCTGGCCAATCTGGCCGTGATCGCCCGGGGCATTCCCGAGAACGCCTCGGAAGTCCTGCGGGCCTTCCAGCATGCGCCCGGCAGCGCCACGGCGGCCATCCATGATCATCCCGTGGATATCCACCTCACCGCCATCCAGGAGCGCAAGGTCAAGCTGGACCAGGCCTGGCAGGCCATCGTCAGCTCCGAGCTGGAAGAGGACGAAAAGCATCTGTTCACGGATATCGAGGCCAAGCGCCAAGCATGGCTGGAGAAACTCGGCGCCGCCATCGCCGCCCTCAAGGCGGGGGATTACTCTCCCGAGGCCCAGGGGGCCTTTCTTCAGGCCGTCGGCAACGAAGGCAAGAGCCTGATGGATGCCATCGATGCCATGGTCGCTTTCCAGGTTGATGAGACCAAGGCGGCAGTGGGCGCGGCGGAGTCGTTGTACAAGACGGACATGGCCATCTTCGGTGTGCTGATCGTCATTGGCGTCGTGGGGGTAATGGGCAGCGCGTGGCTGGTCATCCGCCATATCTCGGTTTCCCTGCACGAAGCCGGCCAGGTGGTGGAGAGCATCGCTGGAGGTGACCTCACCCGGGAGGTGCCGGTAAGCGGGAAGGACGAGATCGGCCAGATGATGGCCAAGTTGGCCGCCATGCGGGGCGGCCTGCGGGAGCTCATCGGCGCCGTGCGCCAGAACGTGGACAGCCTGCACCAGTCCGCCCGGGATCTGTCCGGCGCAGCCGGCACCAGTGCCCGGGCCAGCGAGAGCCAGTCGGAAGCCGCGTCCAGCATGGCCGCCTCCGTGGAGCAGTTGTCCGTCTCCGTGGACCAGGTGGAGGAACACGCCCGGGAGGCGCGCAACACCACCCTGCAATCCGGCACCCAGTCGGAAGAGGGCGGCCGCATCATCCACGAGGCGGCCAACGAGATGGGAAAGATCGCCGAGGCCGTCAACGCCACGGCCGGCACCATCCGCGAACTGGAGGACTT
>CAZREY010000090.1:0-8600 GCA_964599015.1 uncultured Thiobacillus sp. | reverse complement strand
ACTACCAGGCCCAGGGCCTGTTCGGCATCCCCGCCGCCGGCCAGTGCGACTACAGCCAGGTACTGCAACTGGACCTGTCCACGGTGAAGCCCTCCGTGGCCGGCCCCAAGCGTCCCCAGGACCGCATCAACCTGTATGCCCTGAAGGAAAGCTTCGAGACCCTGCTGGAACTGCCCAAGGACCAGGGCGGATATGGCAAGCCCCCCTCGCCCGCAAGCGGGAGAGGGGCTGGGGGAGAGGGTCTCACCCACGGCGACATCGTCATCGCCGCCATCACCTCCTGCACCAACACCTCCAACCCGGGCGTCATGCTGGCCGCCGGCCTGGTGGCCAGGAAGGCGGTGGAGGCGGGCCTGAAGACCCCGGCCCACGTGAAGACCTCCCTGGGCCCCGGCTCCCGGGCCGTGACCGAATACCTGAAGGCCGCCGGCCTGCTGGGCTACCTGGAGCAGCTGGGCTTCAACGTGGTGGGCTACGGCTGCACCACCTGCATCGGCAACTCCGGCCCCCTGCCGGAAGCCATCGAGAAGGAGATCCTGGACAAGGACCTGGTGGCCTGCTCCGTGCTCTCCGGCAACCGCAACTTCGAGGCCCGGGTGCACCAGAACGTGAAGGCCAACTTCCTCATGTCCCCGCCCCTGGTGGTGGCCCTGGCCCTGGCGGGCCGGGTGGACATCGACGTGGCCAGCGAGCCCCTGGGACAAGGCAAAAACGGCCCGGTGTTCCTGAAGGACCTCTGGCCCAGCAACGAGGAGGTGGCCGCCGCCCTGCCCTTCGCCGCCGCCGCCGGGGTGTACGACTCCTACAAGAACGTGGGGGCCGACAACCCGCTGTGGGATGCCGTGCCCGCCCCCGCCGGCCAGGTCTATGCCTGGGACGAGGCCTCCACCTACATCCAGGAGCCGCCCTTCTTCAAGCTGGCCGCCAAGCCCGATGCCGTGATTCGCGGCGCGCGCGCCCTGGCCATATTCGGCGACTCGGTCACCACCGACCACATCTCGCCCGCCGGCGGCATCAAGCCCGCCGCCCCCGCCGGCAAATACCTGGTGGACCACGGCGTGGCCCAGAAGGACTTCAACAGCTACGGCGCCCGCCGGGGCAACCACGAGGTGATGATGCGGGGCACCTTCGCCAACGTGCGCATCAAGAACCTGATGATCCCGGGCAGCGAAGGCGGCGTGACCCTGCACCAGGGCGAGCAGACCTCCATCTACGACGCCGCCATGGCCTATCAGGCGGAAGGCACGCCCCTCATGGTGTTCGCCGGCGAGGAATACGGCACCGGCTCCAGCCGGGACTGGGCCGCCAAGGGTACCCAGCTTCTGGGCGTGAAGGCGGTCATCGCCAAGTCCTTCGAGCGCATCCATCGCTCCAACCTGGCGGGCATGGGCGTGCTGCCCATCCAGTTCAAGGACGGCGCGGACGCCGCCAGCCTGGGGCTGAAGGGGGACGAAAGCTTCGACCTGGCGGGCCTGGAAAACGGCATCACGCCGCAACAGGACTTGACCCTGGTCATCAAACGGGCGGATGGCTCCAGCCAAAATGTACCCGTTAAACTTCGTCTGGATACCCCCATCGAGATCGAGTACTTCCAGGCGGGCGGCATCCTGCCCTATGTCCTGGGACAGCTTCTCTTTCCTTTTCACCCTACGAAGGAGTCATCATGAAAACCATCCAGTTTCTGACCGCCTTGCTGCTGGGGCTCGGCCTGCCCGCACAGGCACAACAGGCCGCGCAACAAACTCCTGGGGCATACAACCCGGCCATGCCGCCCGTTCTCGTCACGGCCGCCAACGCGGCCAACCCCTATCTGCAATACACCCCGCCCCCCACCTGCGGCTGGAACCCCCTGATGATCCTGGGGCCCCAGGCCCAGCCCGCCTCGCCGGCCGTGCCCTACACCATGCGGCGCGCCATCACCCAGGAAGAGAAGATCCGCATGATGCAGATGGCCCTGCCCATGATGACCAACATCATGGGCATGAACATGGCGGACTCCATGAACTACTTCGCCCGCAAGTACAAGGTGAAGAAAGGGCTGACCTTCGAGGACGTGCGGGACTCCCTGTTCCTGCGCGCCAACCAGAACAACGTGAAGAAGGTGGGCGAAAACCTGATGTGGATGGATTTCAAGGCGGTGCTGGACGACAAGGACGCACCCCGCATCGAGGTCTATTCCTTCTGCGATATCGAAGTGGGCCGGGAACTGCTCAAGATCAGCCCGGAATTCGTGGTCTTCCTCCCCTGCCGTATCGTCGTCATGGAGGACGGCAACAAGGACCTGTGGGTCATGATGCTGGACTGGAGCCTGGACTGGGTGAAGGGCTATGAAAAGCAGCTCGGCATTTCCGACGCCCTGGTCAAGGGCGCCATCGACCTGAACGCCCGCATGGACGACATGATGCGGGCCGCCGCCAACGGCGATCTGTAAATCAGGCGTTCACTGGTGAGGGCCGGCTTTGCCGGCCTTTTTTTCGGGTTGTGATGCCGGAGCGGTGAATGCCAGCTGGTCGGCCATTGCTGACGCCCACGTCTCAGCCCTGCGGCGCTGACTCCCAATGCGAGCGGCGCCACCATCACCACAACCGCCCCACATCCATCGACATCGGTAGCCTTCGCGCGCCCCGCCTTGTCTAATCAGTACCGGCGTCAAACATCCCTGTCCAACTGCCCACACGCCAGATTCGCGGGCACCGCCACATCCATGAGCTTGGGATCGGGCAGGTCCAGGGCGTTCATGATGGCCGTGTATTCCTCCAGGCTCTTGCCGGCCAGACGCGGGTTATAGCGCTTTTCCTCGCCGATGGACGAGGCGGTCCAGCCCTTGTAGTCGTGGGCCGGGTAGACCAGGGTCTCGTCCGGCAGCCTGAACAGCTTGTTGACGATGGAGTCGTAGGACTTGGCCGGGTCGCCGTTCTGGAAATCCGTGCGGCCCGTGCCACGGATGAGCAACACATCGCCGGTGAACACCGCTTCCGGCCTGTCCGGATTGAGCACGAAGCTGAAGGATTCGTCCGTGTGGCCGGGGGTGTAGAGCGCCTGCAACTTCACCCCGTCCACGTCGATCATCTCGCCTTCCCGCACATGCTCGGACACGCATTCCGCCTGGGTGAACTCCCCCATCACCGTAATGCAGGCCGTGGCCTCCCGCAGGTCACCCAGGGCAGTGATGTGGTCCGCGTGGGTGTGGGTGTCGATGGCCCGGACCAGCTTGAGGTCCAGTTGCCGGATGGCGGTCAGGTAGTGCTCCACCCGCTCCTTGACGGGGTCGATGATCAGCGCCTCCCGTCCGGGGCCGGAAGCGATGAGGTAGGTAAAAGTGTTGGACACGGGGTCCATGAATTGCCTGAAGATCACGTGCTGCCTCCTGCCGGGAAGTTGGTCCGCATGGCATTAGAGTTGGGGCCGGGCCGACAGACTGCAATGCCGTCGCGTCCGCAAGTGCTTCTTTCGGAATAATCCGGCCGCGCCCGGTGGCTGCGCTCAGGGTGCCCCGGCCAGCCGCCGATCTACTGCTGGACCACCCCTGCCAACGTCCTCCTGGCCAGCACCAGGTCTTCCCATACCTTGGCCTTGTCCGCCGGATTGCGCAGCAGGTAGGCCGGGTGGTAGGTCACCACCAGGGGCACGCCCCGGTATTCGTGCACCCGGCCCCGCAGGCGGCCGATGGGGGTGTCGGTGAGCAGCAGGCTCTGGGCGGCGAAGCGGCCCAGCGCCAGGATGATCTTCGGCTTGATGAGGTCGATCTGGCGTTCCAGATAGGGCACGCAGGCGGCCACCTCGTCCGGGCTGGGGTCCCGGTTGCCGGGGGGGCGGGACTTGAGCACGTTGGCGATGTAGACGTTGCGCCCCCGGGCCTGGCCGATGGCGGCCAGCATGGCGTCCAGCAGCTTGCCGGCCTGGCCCACGAAGGGCTCGCCCTGGCGATCCTCCTCCGCCCCCGGGGCCTCCCCCACCACCAGCCAGTCGGCGTTCCGGTCGCCCACTCCCAGCACGCCCTGGGTGCGGGTCTTGTGCAACTCACAGCGGGTGCAGGCGGCCACGGCGGCGGCCAGGCCGTCCCAGTCCAGGGATTGGGAAGCGGAAGGTGGGGAGCCGGGCGTGGGTTGGGCCGCCGGTTCAGGCGTTTTCTCCGCTCCCAACTGCCCGCTATCCAATACCGGCTGTCGACTTTCCTTCAGCCGCCACACGGGCCACAGGCCCAGTTCCCGCAGGCGATCCTCCCGCCCCAGGCTCACAGCACCAGCCTCATCACCAGGGCATCCTCCCGGCCGTTGTCCGTGGGGTAATAGTCCCGCCGCTGGGCGATGAACTCGAAACCCAGGCCGACATACAGGCGCTTGGCCGGCTCGTTGGACAGCCGCACCTCCAGGAACAGGCTTTGGGTGTTGTGGCCCCGGGCCACCTGGAACAGATGGGCCATGAGTTGGCGGCCATAGCCCTGCCGCTGCCACTGGGGGGCGATGCAGCAGTTGAGGATGTGGCCCTCGTCCACCACGTTCATCATGATCCAGTAGCCGGCCATTTTTCCGTCAAGCTCCCCCACCCAGCAGGAATAACCGGCGTTCAGGCAGTCGCGGAAGTTGCCCAGAGTCCAGGGATAGGGGTAGGCGGCCCGCTCGATGCGCAGCAGTTCGTCCAGGTCCGACTCCCGCATGGGGCGGAACTGCATCGCCAGGGGCTTGAGGACGGCGCTCATGGTTGCCTAGCGCTCACAAATCTTGAGGGCCACCTTGTCGCGGATGTACAGCGGCTCCGCGGCCTCGGCAGGCAATCCTTCCCCGCGGGCAAGGCGGGGGGCGGCCAGGCGGGCGATGGCCCGGGCATGGGGAATCAGCGCGCCGGCCACGCCCGCCAGGGGCACCGGCAACCCCGCCGCCATGTCCGGATAGGCGGCGAAACCGGGGCCGATGGCCAGGTAGCCCGGCGCCGGCGGCACGGGCACCTGACCGGGCGGGCACACCACGGGGCCTGCCTGGCAGGTCCAGCCCTCCTCCTGGCGCCGGTAGAGGCCGGCATAGACCTCGTTCATGCGGGCATCCAGGCAGGCCAGCACCCATTCCGCGCCCCGGGCCTGCCAGGCCTCCTCCGCCAGGGCTTCCAGGGTGGACACCCCCAGCACCGGCACACCGCCCCCCAGGGCCAGTCCCTGGGCCACGCCGCAGGCGATGCGCAGTCCGGTGAAGGAACCGGGGCCCATGCCGTAGGCCAGGCCGTCCAGTTGGCTCAACGTCAATCCGGCTTCCGCCAGCAGATCCATGACCATGGGCACCAGCAGGTCGGAATGGCGCTGGCCCGCGCGTTCCTCGCGAAACGCCACCTCTCCGTCCGCCCACAGGGCGGCGGTGCACCATTCGGTGGCGGTATCGAAGGCAATCAGGCGCATGGAGTGTGGCGATGAAAAAGTCAGTGGATTTTAACGAAGACGGGCCGGGCCCGCCCTTTCCCCTGCCCCATCGAGGGGGAAGGGATGATGCGGCAGCATGATCATGGCGCGGTGTCCAGGAGGACAATTTCCATCAGCACCCTTTTCCAGGGGTCCTTTGAGGCCTGGAGATGGAGGATGCGTCCTTCCACCTTCACACCCCGGTCCATGAAGCGGGCCAGGTCCACGTTGTCCACCCGGGGGGCATGGCCGATCTGGACCCCGTGCCAGAGCACGCGCACGGCGCGGGGGTCATAGGGGTTGTCCGGTTCCCGCCCCAGGGTGAGGACATCACCCACCCGCATGAGGGGAAACAGGGCGGGGCCGGCATAGTGCTGGAATCCGGCCACGGGGGAGGTCTGGAGGATTTGCACGGCCTCGCCGGCGTGGACGCAACCGGCAACCAGGGCCAGGGCGGCGAGGCCCCCTCCCCTCTCCCACCGGGGGAAGGGAAACACTCGCCATGGCCTGGCCTTCATTCCTTCGCCGCCGCGAAGAACCCCACCGCATCCTCCAGCCTGCGGCTGCGCCGCATGGGCGGCAGGGCCTGCCAGATGCGTCGGCCATAGGGTTTGTCCACCAGGCGGGGGTCGCAGATCATGAGCACGCCCCGGTCCGTCTCCCGGCGGATGAGACGTCCCGCCCCCTGCTTCAGGCTGATGACGGCATGGGGCAGCTGGTAGTCGAAGAAGGGGTTCCTGCCCGCCCGCTTGAGGGCGTCCACCCGGGCGGCCAGCACCGGATCGTCCGGCGGCTGGAAAGGCAGGCGGTCGATGACCACCAGGGACAGGGCCTCACCGGCCACGTCCACCCCTTCCCAGAAGCTCTGGCTGCCCAGCAGCACGGCGTTGCCCAGGCGGCGGAACTCGTCCAGCAACTCGCTGCGGCTCTTGTCGCCCTGCAACAGCAGGGTAAAGACGGTGCCCTCCTCCGCCATGCGCGCCTGGATCAGGCGATGGGCCTCGTTCATGGCGCGCAGGCTGGTGAACAGCAGGAAGGCCCGGCCGCCGCTGGCCTTCAGCACGGGCCAGGCGGCCGCCACCACCGCCTCGGTGTAGCCCGGGGCGTTGGGGTCCGGCATGCCTTCCGGCACGTACAGCAGGGCCTGGTTGGCGTAGTCGAAGGGGCTGTCCCACACGCCGGTCCGGGCCCCGGCGAGGCCGATCTCGGCCAGGTAGTGGGAGAAATCTCCCCGCACCGACAGGGTGGCGGAGGTGAATATCCAGGCCCGGGGATCGTCCTCGATCTGGCGCGCGAACAATTCCCCGGCGTTCAGGGGCGTGGCGTGGAACAGCACCGCGTGGGCCGTGGCCTCCAGCCAGCGCACGGTGCCCGCCTCCACCATAGGGGAGAGCCACTTCTCCAGCTTGTCGGCGCATTCCCGGCAGCGCTCGTGCAGGCGCATCAGGGCCTCGGCCCGCTCGGCCTGGCTTTCCAGCAGGGCATCCAGCCTGGCCAGGCGCTGGGTCATGAAGTCCACGGCCTCCCGGAACCCGCCGCGCTCCAGGGCCTTGGCCGCCGGCAGCCGGGCCAGGGCGGGCCCCAGGGCCAGACGCGCCTGGCGGGCGGCGGTCTCCAGATCCCCCGCCGCCACGGGCAGGTCGACGAAATCCGGCGCGGATATGGACGACTCGGCGCGCACGTCCCGACACAGGTCCACCAGCATCCCCGTGGTGACGGTCTCGCCGAAGAACAGGCTGGCGGTATGGGGCAGCTGGTGGGCCTCGTCGAAGATGACGGCGTTGCTGGCGGGCAGCAGTTCCCCGGCCCCCTCGTCCTTGAGCCAGACGTCGGCGAAGAACAGGTGGTGGTTCACCACCACCAGATCCGCCTCCAGGGCCTTCTTGCGCGCCTTGAGCACGAAGCACTCCCGGTGCTGGGGGCATTCGCCCCCCAGGCAGTTGTCCCGGGTGGAGGTGGCCCAGGCCCAGGCCGGGGAATCCTCCGGCACGACGGTGCAGGCCATGCGGTCGCCGCTGTCGGTGACCGCGGCGAAGCGGGCGATGTGCTGGAGGTGCAGCGCCTCCTCCCGGCTCTTCAGGCGGGCATCCAGCAGCCCCCTTTCCAGGTGGTAAGGGCAGACATAGTTGGCGCGCCCCTTCAGGAGGGCCACGCTGATGGGCCGGCGCAGGGCCTCCCGCACGGCGGGGATGTCCCGCTGGAACAGCTGGTCCTGGAGGGTCTTGGTGCCGGTGGAGAGGATGACCTTGCCGCCGAACAGCATGACCGGCACCAGATAGGCCAGGGTCTTGCCCGTGCCCGTGCCCGCCTCCACCACCAGGCGGCCGCGCTCCTCCAGGGCGGCCAGAATCGCCCGGCTCATCTCAAGTTGTTGGGGGCGTTGCCGATAGTAGGGGGTAACCAGGGCCAATGAACCCTGTTCCGCGAATAGCTCATCCAGTTGCATCAGGGAAGTTTATCCGGGCGGACCCAGGTAAGGAGCAAGAGATGAAAACTGTGCTGAAATGGTTGCTCCCCTTGCTGCTGGGGATGGCGACTCAATACGCCCATGCGGAAATCATTACCCTGACCCTGCCCAACAAGCTGGTGGCCAAGGCGGACTTTCACGCGGGTGAACCCAACAAGCCCGCCGTGCTCCTGTTGCACGGCTTCCTCCAGACCCATACCTTCCCCACCATCAAGCGCCTGACGGACAGCCTGGCCAGCGAGGGCTACACGGTGCTGGCCCCCTCCCTCTCCCTTGGCGTGACGCACCGCAACCAGAGCATGGCCTGCGAGGCGATTCACACCCACACCGTCGCCTCGGGCGTCGAGGAAATCCATGCCTGGGTGAAATGGCTCAAGACGAAAAAAGTGAAGGAAATCATCCTGGGCGGCCACAGCCTGGGGAACGTCTACTACCTGACCTACCTGAACGATCATCCGGATAGGATGGTCAGCAAACTCATCGGCGTCAGCATTATGGAAGGCAGCCTGAAGGCCGGCGAGCATGCCCGCGGCGGTTTGGTCAGCAAGCTGCGCGGCAAGGTGCGCGGGGGCGAGAAGGGCGTACAGGAAGGCCAGTTTTCCTTCTGCCAGAAATTCCGCGCGACGCCCGACAGCCTGCTCAGCTACATGGAATGGGGGCCGGACAAGATCCTGGCGGCCATCGACAAAGCCCGCCTCCCCGTCACCATGATCATGGGCAGCAGCGACGACCGCCTGGGCAAGGACT
>CAZREY010000089.1:8168-8710 GCA_964599015.1 uncultured Thiobacillus sp. | reverse complement strand
AGGATCTGGCGCGGTATGTGCTGTAAGCCGTCCGATTCCGCGTCCTCGATTTAGACACTCCGCGACCCGGTTCCGCCCGTTCGCCGCCATGCCTCGGCCTCATGGGGCGGCAGCCGTTGGGCAAGCCTTTTCCCAATTACCATACAAAATTACTCGGGTATTGCCTATATATTCAGATATAGGTTGGCCATTCCCTTCGGCCCAAGAGCATGACGGTCGGATAGGGGCTCCAGGGCTTTGGCCATGTCATGACAGTCAACTTCCATCAAGAGGAGCGGTCCATGAACAAGTACGCCTTGTATTTCCTGCCCATGGCGTTGGCCGTGGCGGGAGCGGGCCATGCCGGTCCCGGCCTGGCGCCGGAGGAAGTCCTGCGGGGACTGATCAACCGGATCGATTCGTCCTACCTGACCCAGAGTCCCCAGAACCTCATGATGATGCCGGACAACCCCGCCTACCTGGTGGCGGAGGAGGGTGAGAAGCTGTTCAGGCAGGCGCGAGGGCCCAGGAACGCCTCCCTGGAGCAGTGCGATTTCGGCAAG
>CAZREY010000089.1:1659-8158 GCA_964599015.1 uncultured Thiobacillus sp. | reverse complement strand
AAGGGGCCCGGCGTGCTGAAGGGGGCCTACGTGGAACTGCCCCGCTACTTCGCCGACACGGGCAAGGTCATGGATTTCGAGTCCCGCCTGGTGCATTGCATGAAGACTCTGCAAGGCTTCACGGACAATGATCCGGCCATCAAGAAGCGGCACGGCGCCGATACCGACATCACCAGGCTGACCCTCCACGTGGCCACGCAGTCCAACGGCATGGCCTGGAACCCGCCCCTGAAGCACCCCCTGGAAAAGGCCATGCGGGACGCGGGGGAGGTGATGTTCCACCGCCGCGCCGGCACCATGGACTTCAGCTGCGCCACCTGCCACGCCAGCACCGGCGCCCGCATCCGCGCCTCGGTGCTGCCCAACGTGAACGTGCCGGAGGAATGGACCAAGGCCGTGTCCTGGCCCGCCTTCCGGGTGAGCCACGACGCCACCCGGAGCAGCCAGCACCGGGTGCTGGAATGCCTGTGGCAGATGCGCTACCCCAACCTCAGGCCTGATTCCGACGTGAACATCGCCCTGATCTCCTTCTGGACCGATGCCGCCCGGGGCCAGCCGGCCATCCTGCCCGACATGAAACGCTGACCGCGACCACGAGGAGAAAAGCCATGTTGAAGAAGACCTCCATCGCCATCGTTGCCGCCGCGTCCCTGTTCCTGGTGGCGGGCGGAGCGGCCGCCGCCGAGCCCGCCACCGTGGCGTCCGCCACCGCGGCCAAGAAACCCGCGCCCCTGCGCGGCAAGACCGCCCTGAAGGGCCCGGGCCCCGCCGACGTGCTCATCATGGATTCCAGGGGCGTGCGCGTGGCGCCCTTTTCCGCCGCCCTGCTGGCGGAGCATCTGATCCTGGAGTCCGACAGCTATGACCTGAAGCAGCCCACCCAGGAAGGCACCACGGGCCGGGACCGCCTGATCCAGGACGAAATCCAGCGTCTTTGCAGCATCGGCAAGGGCGGCCAGGTGGACGAGAAAACCGCCGCCCGGGTGTCGGAACTGGCGGCCGCCAGCATCAAGTACCCGGAGGGGGGCATCAAGCTGGGGGACTGGAAGAAGGGCCGGGAACTGGCCTGGTCCGGCTTCGGCTTCCGCACCGCCCACAATCCGGACGACCATGGCAAGGGGGCGCCCGGCGCCAACTGCTACAACTGCCACCAGCTGGCCCTGGACCGCACCGGCGGCACCATCGGCCCCAGCCTCACGGGCTACGGCAAGCTGCGGGGCGACAGCCCGGACATGCTGAAGTACACCTATGACGTGATCTACAACCCCCATGTGTATTTCGCCTGCACCCACATGCCCCGGTCCGGCGCCAAGGCCATTCTCACCCAGGAGCAGATCGCCGACGTGATGGCCTATCTGTTCGACCCGGCGTCGCCGGTGAACAAGTAAGCGCCTGCCGCGACAGAGCCATCCCATGTCGGTGGTTTTTATTCATCGCAGATGGTCCATTAGGCCCTGTTGGGAGGTTTCGGCCCGCAAGCGGGCCTCCTACCCGCTCCGGCAGAGGGTAGGAGGTCTGCTCGATCCGGCGTCGCCGATCAACAAGTAGGTCAGGACTGTCGCGACATAGCCACCGCGTGTCGGTGGTTTTTCTTCATCGCAGGTTGTCCATTAGGCCTTTGTGGGAGGTTTCGGCCTGCTCCGACAGAGGGTAGGAGGGCTGCTTGCAGCCCGAATGGTTTGAAACCCACCAGGACACCGGCCCCGAGACCGGCTATTGGACAATCCTGGGTCAGCGCTGCCAGAAGGGCCGCAGGGACGCGGCCTTACAAGTCCACCTGCTCTGGCTGCAGGAACTCCCGCGCATAGGCCAGGTGAATGCCCCTCCCCACGAACACCGCGTAGATGTCCGGGTCGATGTGCCCTTCCTGGGCCATGTGGCGGAGGATCGCCAGGGTTTCCGACAGGGGTTTGCCGGGTTTGTAGGGACGGTCGCTGGCGGTGAGGGCCTCGAACACGTCGGCGATGGCCATGATGCGGGCCTGGACGGACATCTGCCCGCCGGTGAGGCCCCTGGGATAGCCCTTGCCGTCCATGCGTTCGTGGTGGCCGCCGGCGTATTCCGGCACCCGGCGCAGGTGCCGGGGCCAGGGCAGGGCCTCCAGCATGTGGATGGTGGAGACGATGTGGTAGTTGATGATTTCCCGCTCCGCCTCGGTGAGGGTGCCCCGGGGGATGCGCAGGCAGGCCTCCTCGTCGGCGGTCAGGAAAGGCCGCTCCACACCCCGGCTGTCCGTCCAGCGGTAGGCGGCGATGCGGCCGATGCGCTCCTGGTCCGCCGCCGCCATGGCCTCGCCGCCGACGTTGCAGTGGCGCAGGAAGGCCTGGTCCCCGTCCAGTTCTGTCAGCCGGGCCTGGTATTCCGCATCGATGGCCCGCCAGTCCTCCGGCCCGTCCGTCAGCCGCTCCAGGCGCCGGATGGCGGCGTCCCGGCGCAGCACCTCGAAGCGGGCTTCCAGCAGGTGGATGCGGTCGAACAGGGTCTGCAGCTTGGGGGCCTTGTCCATCACATGGACCGGGGTGGTGATCTTGCCGCAGTCGTGCATGAGGCCGGCGATGCGCAGTTCGTAGCGGTCCGCGTCGCCCATGCGGAAGTCCGCCAGGGGGCCGGTTTCCGTGTCGTGCACCGCTTCGGCGATCATCATGGTCAGCTCCGGCACCCGCTCGCAGTGCTTGCTGGTGTAGGGGGACTTCTCGTCGATGGCGGTGTTGATGAGGCTCACCAGGGATTCGAACAGCTCCGCCAGCTGGTCCATGAGGCGCCGCTTGGTGTAGGCGATGGCCGCCTGGGAGGCCAGGGACTCCGCCAGGCGCTGGTCCTCGGGGGAAAAGGCGCGGATGGCCCCGGTGGCCGGGTCCTGGGCGTTGATGAGCTGGAGCACGCCGATGGTTTCCCGGTGGTGGTCGATCAGCGGTACGGTGAGGAAGGACTGGGAGACGTAGCCGGTACGCAGGTTGAATTCCCGGGTGCCGGAAAAATCGAAGCCCTCGGCGGTCTCGGCGTCGGCGATGTTCACCGTGACCTGATGGGCGGCGGCGTAGGCGGCCACCAGGCGGTCGTTGGGCCGGCCGTCGGCGTCGAAGAGGGGGATGTCCGGCAGATGGATCTCGCCCCCCTTGCTGCCCCCCAGCTCCATGCCCAGGGTGCGATTGATGAGGATGCTGAATTCCAGGGCGCGGGGGCCGTCGTTGTTGCCGTTGACGCGGTAGACCGTGCCCGCGTCGGCCTGGGTCAGCTCCATGGCCGAGCGCAGGATGCGTTCCAGCAGGTGGTCGATGTTCTCCTCGCGCGAGAGGGCCACGCCGATGGCGTTGAGCTGTTCCAGCTTGGCGAGCAGGGGAGGGGCGTCCATGGCCATGCACCTGGTATTGTCGAAATCCCATGATAAGCAGCGGCGGGTTTGCCGCCAAAATCCGGAGGGGAGAATTTTTCGCCGCCGGCCCGGTCGAACCTCGCTGCGCCGGCCGGGCAATGGATCCCGCGGACTTCCTGGAGAGCAAGCATGCTGAAGAAGATTCGGATAATCGGCCTGGCCCTGGTGATGGCCTGGGGCACAGGCGCCACGGCCGGCGGCCCCCCCGCCCCCTCGGCCGGCAAGGAAACCACCCCGGTTCCGCCGCCCCTGTACCTGCCCGACTTCACCGCCCTGGTGCGCAGCCAGGGGCCGGCGGTGGTGAACGTGCGGGTATTCCGCGCCAAGTCCGCCAGGGCGGCGGAGGACGGGCCCCGGCAGGATGCCTCGCCCTTGCAGTCGCCCCGGGAGTCGGGCCTGGGCTCCGGCTTCGTGGTGTCGCCCAACGGCGTCATCCTCACCAACGGCCATGTGGTGGCCGGGGCCGAGAAGCTTACGGTGCGCTTCGCCGACAAGCGGGAGTTGCCGGCCCGCATCGTGGGGGTGGACCACCTCACCGACGTGGCCGTGCTGAAGGTGGAGGCCCAGAACCTGCCCGTGGTGACCCTGGGTGATTCGGCCCAGCTCCAGGTGGGCCAGTGGGTGCTGGCCATCGGCGCGCCCCTGGGCCTGGAGCGCACCGCCACCCAGGGCATCATCAGCGCCCTGGGCCGCACCCTGCCCAACGACAGCTACGTGCCCTTCATCCAGACCGACGTGCCCATCAACCAGGGCAACTCCGGTGGTCCCCTGTTCGACCTGGCGGGCCGGGTGGTGGGCATCAACGCCCAGATCATCAGCAGCAGCGGCGGCTACATGGGCCTGTCCTTCGCCATTCCCATCAACACGGCGGTGGCCGTGGCCAGGCAGATCGTGGAAAAGGGGAAAGCCACCCACGGCTGGCTGGGGGTCAGCGCCCAGGAGCTGACCCTGGAACTGGCCCAGGCCTACGGCCTGGAGGCGCCCCGGGGCGCCCTGCTCACGGAAGTGCGGGCCGGGGGGCCGGCGGAGCAGGCCGGCCTGCGGCCGGGGGACATCATCCTGGCCCTGGATGATTACGCGGTGGCGGACAGCGCCGACCTGCCGCCCCTCATCGGCGCCAGCCGGCCCGGCAGCGAACATCTGCTGGCCGTGTTGCGGGAGGGCAAGGTGGTGCCCGTGCGGGTCAAGGTGGGTGAGCTTGGGCAGGGTGGCAAGCGCGATGCTCCCTTGAACGCAGTGGAACGGCTGGGGGTGAAGGTCTCCGACCTGGATGCCGCCACCCGGGAGGTGCTGGGGCTGAAGGGCGGCGTCCTGGTGGAGGAGGTGGGCGCGGGTCCCGCCGCCGCGGCCGGCATCCAGGCGGGGGACATCCTGCTGAAGCTGTCCAGCCATGCGGTGGAAGACGCCTCCCACCTGCAAAGGCTGGTGGGCGGGCTGCCCGCCGGGCTTGCCATTCCCCTGCTGGTGAAGCGCCAGGACAGCAGCACCTTCGTGACCCTGACCCTGGCCGGGGAGAGCGTTCCCACCAGGCCGTAGCCCGGCGGAAGCGCCGCCCGGGTCAGCGGTGCCGGCCGCCGGAGCGGTGGGGCGCGCCGGGCCGGCCGCCGGACAGCTCGCCGCCGGGCCGGGCCTTGGGCTTGCCCGGGGCCGAGCCGGGCTTGCGCCCGCCGCCCTCGCCCCGGGGCTGGCCGCGGCCTTGTCCGCCGCGCCCCTGATGTTCCTGGCTGCGCAGCTGGATGGGCTGGGGTTTGGCGTTGGGGTCCGGTTCGAAGCCGGGCACCACGTCGCTGGGAATCTCCCGCTTGCTCAGGCGTTCGATGCCCTTCAAGTAGTCCCGCTCGTCCACGCACACCAGGGAGATGGCCTCGCCCTCGGCGCCGGCCCGGCCCGTGCGGCCGATGCGGTGCACGTAGTCCTCGGGCACGTTGGGCAGCTCGTAGTTCACCACGTGGGGCAGCTCGCTGATGTCGATGCCCCGGGCGGCGATGTCCGTGGCCACCAGCACCTGCAGGTCCCCCTTCTTGAACTCGGACAGGGCCCGGGTGCGGGCCGCCTGGCTCTTGTTGCCGTGGATGGCCATGGCGGTGATGCCGTCCTTGTTGAGCTGCTCCGCCAGGCGGTTGGCGCCGTGCTTGGTGCGGGTGAACACCAGCACCTGGAACCAGTTGTGCTCCTTGATCAGGTGGGATAGCACCTGCCGCTTCTGGTCCCGGTTCACGTGGTACACCTTCTGGGCGATGGTGTCGGCAGTGGCGTTGCGGCGGGCCACCTCGATGAGGGCCGGGTTGTTCAGCAGCCGGTCCGCCAGGGCCTTGATCTCGTCGGAGAAGGTGGCGGAGAAGAGCAGGTTCTGGCGTTGTTTCGGGAGGAGGGCCAGCACCTTCTTGATGTCGTGGATGAAGCCCATGTCCAGCATGCGGTCCGCCTCGTCCAGCACCAGGATCTCCACACCGGACAGGTCCAGGGTCTTCTGGCCCACGTGGTCCAGCAGACGGCCGGGGGTGGCCACCAGGATGTCCACCCGGCTCTTCAGGCGGGTGATCTGCGGGTTGATGTTGACGCCGCCGAACATGACCATGGAGGTCAGCCTGGTGTGCTTGCCATAGGTGCGCACGGATTCCTCCACCTGGGCCGCCAGCTCCCGGGTGGGGGTGAGGATCAGGGCGCGGATGGGGGGACGTCCCCCGGCGGCCTTGCCTTTGGGGTGCGCCATCAGCCGTTGCAGGATGGGCAGCACGAAGCCGGCGGTCTTGCCGGTGCCGGTCTGGGCGCCGGCCAGCAGGTCGCCGCCGGAAAGCACCGCGGGGATGGCTTGCTGCTGGTTGGGGGTGGGGGTGGTATAGCCGTGCTCGGTGACGGCCCGCACGATTTCTTCGGCCAGGCCGAGATCGGAAAACTGCATGGAAACTCCAAATACATCGGCCCGCGCCTGTTGTTCATGGCGCCAGTCTCAAGCGGATGGGGATGAAAAAGAAACGGCGGCCAGACCGGGGCCGCCGGGAGGTGAATGGTATCAGAACGGCACGGCCAGTCCCGCCGGGGCTTATTCCGGGGCGATCAGCACGCGGCGGTTGGGGGCCAGGCAGGCCTTGGTGGTCTCCGTGGCTCCACCCCTGCACTGCTTGA
>CAZREY010000089.1:0-1649 GCA_964599015.1 uncultured Thiobacillus sp. | reverse complement strand
AATTCGCCGAGATCACCGTCGACCATGATTTCCTGGCGACGATGCGGATGTCCCGGGCGTCCTTGCCCTTGGCCACCAGGTAGTCCCGGGCGGCCATGGCCCGGCGCAGGGATAGCTCCAGGTTGTAGGGTTCCGGGCCCAGCCGGTCGGCGTGGCCGCTGATCACCACGGGCATGCCCACCGGCGCGGTGGCCAGCCAGCTGTCCAGGGTCTCCTTGCCCAGGGAGGAGAGCTCGGCGCTGTCGAAGGCGAACAGGGCCTTGGCCTCAGCCACCACCACGGGGAGCATGGGGGCTTCCGGCAGTTCCATCACGGCCGTGGGCGTGGCCGTGGCTGGAGCGGAGGGGGACGGGAGGACCGGAGATGCGGTGGAGGTTGCCGGGGCAGGGGCAGGCTGGGCAACGGCAGCCGGAGCCGGCGGGACGGAAGGGGATGCCTGGTCCACCGCCGGTGCGGCGACGTTTTCCTTCCGGGCGGCGCTGTCGGTGCCCGGAGAAACCTTGGCCGCCGGGGTCGGGGCGGGCGGCGCGTCGACCGGCCTGACCACCGGGGCCTGGGGCGGGGTGAAGGCAGCAGGGGGGGCGGCAAAGGGAGAAACCGGCCGCACCGCGAAGGGCGACAAGGGTTGGGCCGCCGTGGGGGAGGGCATGTAGGGCATTTGGGCCGGCATCGGCGGGAAGGGGGTCGGCGCCGCCATGGGGATTCCCGGGGGGAATTGCAGCGTCGGCGGTGCCAGGGGCACGGGCTTGAACTGGGCTGGCTGGGGGAACTGACAGGCCGGCGCGGGGCCCGTCAGGGCCACGGGCTGGCACAGGCTCTGCCCATTGGGCAACGGGCTGCAGATCTGCTTGATGGCGTAGATGATGATCTGGGTGCAGACATCCTCCGCGTGGGCCGTCCAGGGGGTGGCGGCGGCCATGAGGGCGAGCAGGGGGGCGGTGACGCGTGGGGTCATGAAGTCCTCGAATAATCTGATGGCGGGGCGATGGTGTTGCCCGCGCCGCCCTTTATGAATGCCTCCGCCGCTCAGGTCAAGCCCTGGCCCGGGACATGGGCGGGTGGGCGGAGGGGGGCTCAGCCCAGCATGCGCACTTCCCGCTGGGGGAAGGGAATGATGATGCCCCGGCCCCGGAAGGCTTCCAGCACCGCCTTGTTGATGTCGCCCACGGCCTGGCCGTACACGTCGGCCTTCACCCAGGGCTTCACGGCGATGTTCACGGAGGAGTCCGCCAGGGCGTGGACCTGGAGGAAGGGGGCCGGCTCCTTCAGCACCAGGGGGCTGGCCGCCAGCACCTCGTGGAGGGTGGCGATGGCCCGGTTCAGGTCCGTGTCGTAGGCCACGCCCACCACCACGTTAAGCTGCCGCACGGTGCCGTGGTTGTGCAGGATCTCCCCCACGATCTTGCGGTTGGGGATCACCACCCGGGACAGGTCTGGGTGGCCCAGGGTGGTGTTGAACAGGTTGATGGTCTCCACCTGGCCCTCCTCGCCGGCGATGGCGATGTATTCCCCCACCCGGAAGGGGCGGGTGAAGATGATGGTGAGGCCCGCCGCCAGGTTGCTCATGACCCCCTGCATGGCCAGGGCCACGCCCGCGCCGGCCACGCCCAGGCCGGCGATCAGGGGCAGCAATTCCACTCCCAGGTTCT
>CAZREY010000088.1:0-8719 GCA_964599015.1 uncultured Thiobacillus sp. | reverse complement strand
GACTTCCCCGGCCTGCCGGGCAGCGCCGGCGAAGACGAGATGCGGCTGCTGTCGGCGGGCCTGCCGGGTTACACGCCGGTCTACGCCCCCGCCACGGACCTGCCGGATGAACGGGGCGGGCGCCGGCTGTTCGGCAACGCCCTGTTCTCACGCCTGCCCGTGGGCCAGGTGTTCCGCCACCTGCTGCCCTGGCCGGCGGACCCGGCGGTGCCCAGCATGCAGCGGGTGCTGCTGGAGGCGGCGGTCACCACCCCCTGGGGCCCGGTGCGGGTGATGACCACCCACCTGGAGTACTACTCCCCCGTCATACGCCACGTCCAGATCGAGGCCATCCGCGCCCTGCACGCCCAGGCCTGCGCCCATGCCCGCGCGCCGCGCCGGGGCGAAGGGGAAGAGGGCGGCCCCTTCGAGGTGCTGGCCCGCCCCGCCTCCGCCCTGCTGTGCGGCGACATGAACTTTCCCGCCGGGGCGCCGGAGCGCGTGGCGTTGCTGGCGCCGTACACGGACGGCACGCCGGCCTGGCGGGACAGCTGGGAGGTGCTGCACCCCGGCCAACCCCATGCCCCCACGGTGGGCATCCATCCCGTGGATTTCGTGGATGCGCCCGCCTGCTTCGATTTCGTCTTCCTCACGGAGGATCTGGCGCCCCGGCTGGTGGCCCACGACATCGACGTGGTCACCACGGCCTCGGACCATCAGCCGGTGTGGGTGGAACTGCGGGACTAGGCGCCGTGCTTCAGCCGCGCCGCGAACTTGGCGCGGAACTTCGCCAGCTTGGGCGCCACCACGAACATGCAATAGGGCTGGGCGGGATTCCGCTCGGCGTAGCCCTGGTGATAATCCTCCGCCGGCCAGAAAGTGGCGGCCGGCGTGACCTCGGTGACGATGGGTTGGGCGAACACCCCTTCGGCCGTCAGCCGTTCGATCATGGCCCGGGCCTGGGATTCCTGTTCCGGGTCGTGGAAGAAGACGGCGGAGCGGTACTGGGTGCCCACGTCGTTGCCCTGGCGGTTCAGGGTGGTGGGGTCGTGGAGGGCGAAGAAGACTTCCAGCAGGTCGGCGAAGCCGATCACGTCCGGGTCGAAGCGCACCTGGACCACTTCGGCATGGCCCGTGTCGCCGCCGCAGACCTGATGGTAGGTGGGCCGGTCCATCTGCCCGCCCATGTAGCCCGAGACGGCGTTTTCCACGCCTTGCAGGCGGTTGAAGGCGGACTCCAGGCACCAGAAGCAGCCTCCGGCCAGGGTGGCGGTTTGGGTCGTCATATACTCCTCATTTCTGGACTCTTCAGTTCCGGTCGCGAATGACGATATTGGCAGATCATTCAGGCGGCGAATTCAAGACAGATATTCAGACGAACGTACACGACAAATCGTTTCACACATGAGCGAATCGGAACAACGCATAGGCATCGAACAGGTACGGGTGGGGCTGTACATCCGCCTGGAAGACTGGATGGACCACCCCTTCCTGTTCAACAGCTTCAAGATCCGCAACGAAAAGCAGATCCAGACCCTGCGCGCCCTGGGCATCCGCCACGTGATCTACGTGCGGGACAAGAGCGAGCTGCCGCCCCTGCCGCCCCCCAAGGTGGATGCGCCGCCGCCCCCGCCGCCCCCCGAGCCCGATCCGGAAGTGGCGGCCATGTGGCAGGCCAAGAAGGAACGGCGGGAGAAGCTGACCCAGCAGCGGGAGGCCCTGGGGCGCTGCGAGAAGAAATTCACCACCGGGGTGACCACCGTCAGGTCCATGCTGCGCAACCTGTTTTCCCGCCCCGCCGAATCCATGGCCCAGGCCCAGGCGCTGGTGTCGGACATGGTGGATTCCCTGCTGGACGAAAAGGACGTGGTCCTGCACCTGATGAACGCCAAGACCGGGGACGAGAACGCCTATTACCACGCCCTCAACGTCACCATGCTCTCCCTCATCCTGGGCAAGGAGTCCGGCTTCAGCCCGGAGGAGATGCGGGCCCTGGGCCTGGGCACCCTGTTGCACGACATGGGCAAGGAAAAGGTGCCCAGCCAGATCCTGCTGAAGAAGACGCCCTGGACCACGGCGGAACGGAACTTCTACCAGCAGCACGTGCTGTACGGGGTGGAAATGGTGCGGCAGTTGCCGGACATCGCCCCGGGGGCCCTGGAGATCATCGCCATGCACCACGAACTGCTGGATGGCACGGGCTTTCCCGGCAAGCTGAAGGGGGAGCGCATCGGCCGTTTCGCCCGCATCGCCTGCATCGCCAACACCTTCGACAACTACTGCAACCGCCTCAACCCGGCGGACTCCATGACCCCCGCCGAGGCCATCTCCCACATGTTCCGGCGGGAAAACGGCAAGTACGATCCGGCGCTGATGCAGCATTTCATCCGCAGCATGGGGGTCTACCCCCCCGGCAGCGTGGTCCAGCTCAACGACGGCACCATCGGCCTGGTGATGAGCGTGAACCCGGGCCAGCTGCTGCACCCCTCCCTGCTGATCTACGACCCGGACGTGCCCAAGGAGGAGGCCCTGTGGCTGGACCTGTCCGCCGATCCGGACCTGAAGGTGGAGAAGACCCTGCGTCCGGGGGAACTGGACAAGGCGGTGTCCGACTACCTGCAGCCCCGCACCCGGGTGAGCTACTACTCGGAGAGCAGCGCCTCCGCCAGGCGCGCCCAGTAACTGGCCCCCAGGGTCAGTACCTGGTCGTTGAAGTCGTAGTGGGGGTTGTGGAGCATGCAGCCCCCCTCCGCCAGGCCGTTGCCGATCCACACGTAACAGCCCGGCTTCTCCCGCAGCATGTAGGCGAAATCCTCGGCTCCCATGGAGGGGTTCATGCTGGTGCGCACCCGCTCGGCGCCCACCAGCCCTTCCAGCCCCCCCTGGCAGGCCTCCGCCTCGGCCACGGTGTTCACCGTGGGCGGGTAACCCCGGCGGTAGGTCAGGCTGGCCTGGACCCCGTGGGCGGCGGCGATGCCGGCGCACTGGCGCTCCATGGCGGATTCGACGGCATCCCGCACCTCCGGGCGGAAGGCCCGTACGGTGCCCCCGACCTTCACCTCGGCGGGGATCACGTTGTAGGCCTCGCCGCCGGCGAAGAAGCGGGTCACGGACAGCACGGCGGCGTCCAGGGGGTCCAGGGCGCGGCTGACGATGCCTTGCAGGGCCTGCACCAGGGCGGCGCCCGCCAGGAGGGGGTCCTTGCCCTGGTGGGGCATGGCGGCGTGGGCGCCGTGGCCCCGGATGAGGATGTCGAACTGGTCGGCGCAGGCCATCACCGGGCCCTTGTGCACGGCAAACTCCCCCGCCGGCAGGCCGGGCCAGTTGTGCATGCCGTACACGGACTGCACGGGGAATTTCTCGAACAGGCCCTGCTCGATCATCACCCGGGCGCCGCCGTCCGTCTCCTCGGCGGGCTGGAAGATGAACACCACCGTGCCGTTGAAATGCCGCGTGGCGGCCAGGTACTGGGCCGCGCCCAGGAGCATGGCGGTGTGGCCGTCGTGGCCGCAGGCGTGCATCCTGCCCTCGTGGCGGGAGCGGTGGGGGAAGCTGTTGCGCTCCAGCACCGGCAGGGCGTCCATGTCGGCCCGCAGGCCGATCATGCGGGGGCTGTCGCCAATTTTCAGCACGCCCACCACGCCGGTGCCCGCCAGGCCCCGGTGCACCTCGATGCCGCAGGCCACCAGGAATTCCGTCACCACCTCGCTGGTGCGGTGTTCGTCGTAGGCCAGCTCGGGATGGGCGTGGAGGTCGTGGCGCAGGGCCACCAGCCGTTCCCGCTGGGCCTCCAGTTCCGGCAGGGCGGCCTGCATCAGGCCACTCCGGGCACGACCTGCTTGGTGGCCGCCACGGCGACGATGTAGGCGAAGATGCCCACGGCCACCACCAGGGCCTTGATCCGGATGGCCTTGGTGCGGCCCCGCTTCAGGGCCACGGTGCCCACGCCGATGTAGGCCAGGAGGCCGATGATCTTGGCCATGAGCCAGGGGTGTTGCAGGGGATTGAAGCCGCTCACCACCAGCATGGCGATGGCTGCCGCCAGCAGCAGGGTGTCGTTGACGTGGGGCACCACGCGTATCCAGCGGTCCCGGAGCCGGGGCGATTCCCGCAGCATCCAGAAGCCCCGCAGCAGGAACAGGGCCAGGCTGATGTGGACGGTGGCGATGTGGGCGGTGCGGAGGAGGGCGTAATCCATGGCGGGCGGAGATCAAGGGCGGTCAAAGCCGCATCTTACCCCGAGCGCCGGGGGTGCCACTCCCCGCGCATTGACGGCGGACAAGCCCCCTCAACGGGGTTGGGCGGCCAGCTCCTGTTCATATCGGCGTTCGATGGCCGCCACCAGGGTGCGGACGTCCTGGGTGCTCAGGTCCGGGTAGGCCTCGTGGACCACACGCAGGGCCAGGTAGTCGATGGGCGTGCCGGCCCAGTTGTTGGAGTCATGGAAGAAGTGGTCGATGCGGATGCGGGCGTCGCTGTAGATGGCCCTGAGGTGGGGGTGGCTGCGGCGGTCAACCTGGATGGCGCCCTCACGGTCGGCGTTGGTGCTCATTGTCTCTCTCCTTAATAATCATATGCCTGCGGTTGTCCCGCGGCATTTCTAAAGATAGTCAATTTCACCGGAAGCGGGGGACCGTTCAGGCGGCGTGCATCTCCCCGTCCACGTAGTACCAGCTTCCTTCCCGGCGGGTGAAGCGGCTGGTTTCGTGGAGCCGGAAGGCCCGGCCGCCGATCTTGTAGCGGGCCACGAATTCCACCCGGGCCTCATCCGGGCCCAGGAGCTCGTGGCGCTTCACCTGGAGGCCCAGCCATCTGGGCACCGGCGCCTCATCCAGGTCCAGGCGGCCGGGCCGGGTGTCCGGGTGCCAGGTGGCCAGCAGATAGGCCGCGTTCCCCAGCACGAAGGCGCTGTACCGGCTGCGCATGAGGGCTTCCGCGTCGGGGGCCGGGCGGCTGCCGTCGTGGCGGGGGCCGCAGCAGGACCCAAAGGCCTTGCCGGATCCGCAGGGGCAGGGGGAATCGATGTCCGGGTTCATGAGACGGGGGCTTATGTCCTATGCTTCGACTTCGCCATGACACCGTCATTCCCTACACAAATCAAGGAGACTCCATGCCGCGCCCCGCTTTTCCCCCTTCCCGCCTGTTGCTCTTGCCCGCCCTGATGGCCCTGGGCCTGACGGGCTGCGCCACCAAGGAGTTCGTGCAGAAGGAGGTGGAGGCGGTGAACAAGCGCATCGCCGGCCTGGAAAGCCTGGTGGACCAGGCGGGCCAGCGCATCAACGCCAACGTGTCCCGCATCCAGGCCACGGAAGGCCGGCTGGGGCGGGCGGAGCAGGACGCGGCCACCCTCGACAAGCGCCTGGACGAGACCCGGGCGGACCTGGCCGGCACCACCCAGAACGTGGCGGGCCTGCTGGTGGGGCTGAACGCCGCCAGCCAGCGCATCGACGCCAACGCGGAGCGGGTCCAGGCCGCCGAGGGCCGGCTTGCCAGGGTGGAGCAGGACGCGGCCGCCATCCACAAGCGCCTGGACGAGACCCAGGCGGACCTGGCGGGCACCACCCAGAATGTGGCGGGCCTGCTGGTGGGGCTGAACGCCGCCAGCCAGCGCATCGACGCCCAGGCCGCCGAACTGGCCGGTGTCCAGCAGCGCCTGGAAGCCCGGGTGTCGGGCGCGGAACCCGCCGGCAAGGCCATGGCGGCCGCCATCCCCGCCGCCGTTGTGCCCGCCGTCCAGCCTCCGGCCGCCGCCCCGGCCGACCTGCAGGAACGCCTGGCCCGGGTGGGGGTGCTCATCGACGAGGTGCACCGCCGCATCAACGTCAACACCTCTTCCCTGCAGAATGCCAACCTGCGCATCGGCCAGTTGGAATCGGGCATGGCCGCCGCCGGCAAGCGGGGCGAGGAGATCGAAGCCATCCTGGATGCGGTGCGCAACAAGACGGCGGCGGCCCACGAGCAATTGGCCAGCGCCGACCAGCGCATCAGCGCCAACACCCACGCCCTGGAGCAGATGGGGCCCCACATCGACGCGGCGGAGGCGGACCTGAAGCAGGCCGCCACCCGCCTGGACGAGGCGGAAAAGCGCCTGGGCGAACTGGGCGGGCAACTGGCCCGCAACGACGCGGCGGATGCCGCCGTCTCCGCCACCGCCAGGGAGGCCCTGGAGCGGGCCCAGGCCGCCGGCAAGCTGGCGGAAGGCCGGCTCCTGGCGGAGACCGTGCTCAGCGAATCCATCGGCTTCCAGTTGAAGCGTTCGGGCCTGAGCGAAAGCGCCCGCCTGGCCCTGCTGGCCTTCGCCGACAAGCTGAAGGCGGAGAACCAGGGCGTGTACATCGAGATCCAGGGCCACACCGACGACACCGGCCCGGCGGAAACCAACCTGCGCCTGTCCCGCCAGCGGGCCGAGGCGGTGCGGGACTTCCTGCACCAGGAGGCGGGCATCCCCCTGCACCGCCTGGCCGTGGCCGCCTACGGCGAGGCCCGGCCCGTGGCCGACAACAAGACCCGGGAGGGCCGGGTCATGAACCGCCGCGTGGTGCTGGTGGTCCTGAAGTAACCAAGAGGAGAGATCACATGCGCCGCATCCTGTTGCTCCTGGCCCTGCTGGCGGGCCCCGCAATGGCCGCCGAGGTGGATATCCGCACCGTCACCCTCAAGTCCGGCGACGCGGAAGTGCCCGCCGACATCGCCGTGCCCCCCGGCAAGGGCCCCTTTCCCCCCGTGCTGTTCATCCACGCCAAGCGGGGGGTGGACGAGAACGAACGGCGGCACATCACCGAACTGGCCCGGCAGGGCTACCTGGTGGTCATGCCGGACTGGCAGAGCGGCCGCATGATCGAGCGCTGGCCCGCCGAGCACAACCCGGAAACCGAGCTGGACGTGGAGGCGGCCCTGGACTACCTCATGGCCATGCCCGAGGCCTGCAAGCAGCCGGTGGGCATCGTCGCCCTGTCCCGGGGGCCCTATTACGCCATCCGCCTGGCCGACAAGCGGGGCAAGGACATCGCCGCCATCGTCAGCTACTACGGCCACATGCAGAACCCCAACGCGCCGGAGCCGGACCAGCTCTTCCGCGTGGCGCCGGAGGTCATGCGGATCACCACCCCCATCCTCTACCTCATCGGCGAGGCGGACTTCGAGCTGCGCCGCATCAACGGCGGCCGGGCCTTCTATGCCCTGTGGGAGCGGGGGGTGCCGGTGGAATACCAGGTCTATCCCATGGCCCGCCGGGCCTTCGACTTCCGCGCCGACCAGACGCCGGAGGAGAAGATCGCCGCCCGGCATGCGCGGCAACGGGCGGATGAGTGGTTGAAGCGGTGGATGAAGGTGGGGCAGGCGGGGAGCTGCAAGTAGGTTTCAGCCCCTCCCCCGCAAGCGGGGGAGGGGTTGGGGAGAGGGACGGTTTTGCCTTGAATTGCCCGTGGCGGTATGCAAAGGGTGATTGGCCGGGGCCGCCCGGCAACGGGTCACTTTCTTCATTGCGCGATGAAGAAAGTAACCAAAGAAGCCGCGCCCCGCTTCCGTCGAAACCCCGAGGCTGCTGACCTTGATCGGGCGGCGAAAGAACTCGCCCTGCGGGCTCAGACAGCTTTCGCCGGCCTTCGGCTTCCCCGCCCAAGGCCATCAGCCTCGGCTCCGGCAGAGGGGGAGAAAACCGGCGGATGACGCTTCGCTTATCCGCCCTTGTACGCGTGCTGGATACGTCATGTACCCGGACGATCATTCAATAAACCAAAAGGGACACAGGTGAAAAAAACAAGTTATGCAGCAAAACACGGCGTCATTAGACGTCACTTCTGACGTTTGACTCAGAGCTAGGCACGCATATGTTGGCGTACCACTTCGTCTCCTCCAATCATGGCCTTGCCAATCTGCGGAATAGGCGACTTAAGGTCGCCACACTTAACGACCTGAACGACCCATTTGAGTTATTCAGTGTGGATTTTTCAAACACGTCGATCAGAGCCACCTTCATACATTTAAAGGCTGAACTGGCGAAGAACCGAGGCATTATTTGCTTCAGCCGCGGATGGCATAACCCTGTCCAGTGGAGCCACTACGCAGATAGTCATCGGGGCTTATGCCTTGGCTTCGAGGTCGAGAACGTCATTCCTGTTGAATACACACGCCGGAGGTTGGTCGAGGAGGCTGAGCGCATTTCTTCGACCGGAGAACTTGACGAAGCAATGATGTCTCGGTTCCTGCTGACGAAATATTCACACTGGCGGTATGAGAACGAAGTACGAGACTTTGTTGCATTACACGACAGAGACCCAGAAACTGGCCTCTATTTCAAAAATTTTGGTGAGAATTTAACTCTAAGGACAGTGATCGTTGGCGCTCAATCGCCGGTTACGCGATCTGAGGTCGCTGAAGCCCTGGGAAGCATGAGTAATTCGGTCAGAGTCTTTAAGGCAAGGTTGGCCTTCCGAACTTTTAGAGTGGTCAGGCAAAGAAATGAAAAGTTATGGGTCTAACCTTAGGTGAACGCGACATCCGCCGGGTTTTCCTCCCCTCTGCCGGAGCCGAGGATGTTGGCCTTGAGCGGGGTAGCCGAAGGCCGGCGACAGCTGTCTGAGCCCGCAGGGCGAGTTCTTTCGCCGCCCGATCAAGGCCAGCAGACTCGGGGTTTCGACGGAAGCGGGGCGGCCTTCTTCTGGTTACTCTTCTTGGCCGCTCAAGAAGAGTAACGCGCTGCCGGGCGCTCCCGGCCAAACACCCTTGCCTTACGTGGTAG